>JAFAJU010000541.1 GCA_019236035.1 Verrucomicrobiota bacterium
GTCCAGTACGTGGAACCGACGGGCACGCTTCTTGGGGATCTCGCGACGTTTCGCAAGGTGTTCTGCTCTGAAGATGATCGCTCGCTAGTCCCCGGTCAGGAGCATGAGCTCAAAAGGCGCCTTGCGATGGTCCAGCAGAGGACCCTGCGTCGCCAAGCCCAGGAATTTCTTGACCGGCCCTTCACTCAACGACGCTGCAGATTGTACGAGTACGCGATGTCAGATGCTGAGCGATCACTTTACGACGATGTGACTGAGTACCTCCTCGAGCCGTCCCTGTACGCGTTTTCCGGTCGGCAACGACGGCTTCTGTTGATCGGGTTTCACCGCCGAATGGCGTCGTCAATTAAAGCCCTGGCTGCAAGTCTGGAGAACGTGGCCGCTCGCCTGCGTCACTTGCAAGGAGGAGTGCGTTCCGACGACATAGTCGCCAACCTGCTCCAGGATCTGGAGGATGAGGACGAAATTGACCAATCTCCCGAGGAATCGGCCGCGGCAGTTAACCCTGCCGGCCTCGCCGCAGAGCTTGCTCGAATCGAGAGCTTTATTGCTCGCGCGCAATCGCTTCCACACGACGCAAAGGCGCGCTCCTTTCAGGAAGCGATCAAAGTAGTTCTTGATCTGGGGCAGCAGGGTCGAGGCAGCGGGAAGGCTGTCGTTTTTACCGAGTCGATTACTACGCAGGATTACTTGCGAAGCCTGCTTCTTGCTATCGGCCTCCGCGACGAAGACATCACCTTATTCCGCGGTGTAAACGACCACGCCCGTGCGCAGCGAGCCTTCGCGACATGGCAAAAGGAGGAGGGCTCCCTCTTTCCGCTAGGATCCCGGCCGAGTCGCGAGGCCGGCATGCGGTTGGCCCTCGTACACGAGTTCCGAACGCGTTCGAAAGTGCTCGTGTGCACCGAGGCTGGCGCAAAGGGGCTAAACCTTCAATTTTGTGAGACTGTTATCAATTACGATCTGCCATGGAACCCGCAGCGCATTGAACAGCGGATTGGGCGCTGTCACAGGTACAGCCAGAAGCGCGATGTTACCGTGGTTAACTTTTTAGCGCGGGACAATGAGACCCATCGGCTAACTTTTGAGATACTGAGTCAAAAGCTGGACCTATTCGGCAGAGTCCTCGACGCCTCGGATCATGTTTTGCATGAGCCTCGGACAGACGCTCCCGAGCTCCTGGTGTCGGCACTATCAGTTGAGTTCGAAAGTGATCTGCGCAGCATCTACAGCCGCTCGCGCACACTCGATGAAATAACACGCGAAATCGCCGCGCTGCGAGACAAGATATCCGAGCGCAGGGCTACTTTTGAGAAGGAATACGAGCGGACATCCCAGATTATCGAGTCACGGTTCGACGAGAACGTGCGCAGAGTGTTCAAACGCCTGCGCGACGATCTACCCAAGAGCCTGGCGGATCTGGATCGGGACCTGGCCAACTTGGTGGACGGATACCTCGCCGCACGCGGAGTGAAGTATCGACGTTCCGATGAGCCCGCTCGAACCGTTTTCGACATCGAGGGCGGCGCCCAATTGCCAGCCGAGGTCGGGGAGGGCCGACGTTTCGCCACCGGGGACGCGCGGGTTCTGACCGACGCCGAGTCTTTAAACCTTGTGCATCCGTTGGTTCTGGCTGCGATCACCCATGCGCGAGCGTGGTCAGGCGGCGGCTCGGTCATATTGCATCTGCCACAAGATTCTTCTACTGATCTCGCGGCATTGGCGGGAAAGGTGGGTCTAATCTGTGTTGCGCTGGTCCATTACGCCGGCTTTGAACCGGTTGAACGGCTTGTCGCGGCAGCGGTGGTCGACGGGACGCCAATCGATCCTGCGCTGGCCGCCAAACTGATGCGCTTAGAGGCAGCAGACGGACCTGCTTTCGATGTAACAGTGGAGGCGCACTGGCTCGATGACGCAGTCGACGAAGCAGTATTCGCCGACCAGCGACAAATCGAGGAGAGCGAGCATAAGCACTTCAAGGAAGCTCTCGGTCAGCTCGAACGCTTCATGGAGGATAAAATCCTGGTGTGCCGCCGCGAGCGAGCGAGTATTGCTGAAAAGTTGCGAGCAGCGCGAGCTAACCGTGACCAAATTGTCGGTGCCAGTGCCAGAGAGCGGGTCGAAGCAGAGATCCTCCGGCTGGCTACTGAAGAAGAAAGTCTTGAACGCCGAATCCGGGCATCAGAATCTAGGGAAGACGAAACTTATAGAAAATGGCGCGACGAATATCACGAGCTTCGTTATCGGGCGCCGACAGTGAACCGGCTCTTCCAAGTGGCGTTCCGGATTGCAGCGTCGAATCTGGAGACGTTGTGTTAAGAGTGCTTCATACGGCCGATTGGCACCTTGGGCGACGCTTTCCATCCTTCCCGGAAGAGGGCCAGAAGAAGTTATCACGCGCTCGTATGGACGTGGTCACGACCATCCTCGACGTCGCGCGCCGCTATGCGGTCAACGCAGTACTTTGCGCCGGCGATATATTCGACGATCCTGACCCGGCCGCAGACTTTTGGGAGGGACTCGCAAGAACGTTTCAAGCAAGGGGAGAAAAGCATCCCCCTCTGTTCCTGATTCCAGGTAACCACGACCCTCTAACAGCGGAGTCAGTATGGGCTCCTGGTCACGCATTTAGAGCACGGTTGCCTGCGTGGGTGCACGTCGTCGACCGTGATGATTTTGTTTATGAGATCGGACCTAACGCGGTTTTATACGCGCGCCCATGCCGATCGAAGGCGGGCGAGAACGATCTGGCAATGGCGCTTCCGGTGCGCGAGCTAGGCGACAAGCGTATCCGCATCGGTTGCGTACATGGGTGCACTTTTGATATCGACGGCTACCAGACCAACTTTCCTATTCGTCGGGATGCGGGCATGCAGCGCGGATTGGACTATCTTGCCATAGGCGACACCCATTCATTTCGCGACGTTACCGGGAATCTGCCTGTGCCGACGGTATACCCAGGCGCTCCTGAGCCCACAAGCTTCGACGATACTAGGGCCGGCAGCGTCGCGCTGGTAGCGTTCTTTGGCAGGGGGCTGCGCCCTCGCGTCGACTCTGAGCCGGTGGCCTTCTGGCGATGGATCGATGTGCGGTGCCGCGCTATAAACGACCTTCGCCGCCTATTGACCACACCCGATCTTGACCGCCACGTCGTCAGATTGCATCTCGACATGACTGTCTCTCTAGCCGAAGAGAGCGAGGTCGAACGGATATTACGCGACCTTCGAGGCACCGAGGCTACACATGGGCGCGTCGGCGTCCTGCTGGAGGATTTGGCGAACCTGCGTCTACAAGTTGGTTCCGCGGATTCTTTTCCGGAGGACCTGCCACTGGTGCTCAAAGACACCGTTGCGCGGCTGGAGCGGATTGTCGCGGACGCAATCGACGAATCCGAGAAAATGAGGGCTGCCAGAGCCCTGGCGCATCTTTTTAAGCTACTGCAGAGCCATAACGCGACGGCCGGGCGCAATGTATGAGATTCAATCGGCTGCATATTGAGAATTTTGCGGCGATCGAAAATCTAGACGTCGAGTTTGGTCCGGGGCTCAACGTGCTTTACGGACCCAATGATCTTGGAAAATCCACTGTGGTTGCCGCCATTCGTTTATGCTTGCTCTTGCCGCACGCGTCAACCGGTTGCGATCAGTATGTCGGATGGACTGGCGGTGAGGATCCACTAGTCGAATTGACATTTCAAACCGAAGCGCAACGGATCTGGCGCGTACACAAGCGGTTCGGCAAAAGCGGTGCCTCGCTTTTGCAAGAGTCGAGGAATGGCCAGGATTTTGATGATCTGGAACGCGGCAGGAAGGTGGATGGGAAACTCCGTGAAATTTTGCGTTGGGGTATTCCAGGACCTGGCGGAACAGGCGGCGCAAAAGGCCTTCCGACAAGCTTTCTAGCGACAGCGCTCTTATCTGCGCAAGATGACGTGAGCGCCATTCTTCGCGACAGCTTGCAAGATGATCTAACTGGTAGTGGTAAAGACCAGATCGCTGCCGCGCTCCAAGCCGTCGCTCAAGACCCGCTCTTCCTCGCCCTGCTTAGAGAAACGCAGGCCCATCGGGACGCGGCGTACACCGATAAGGGAGCGAAGAAGACCGCCAAAGGGAGCGTGTTCAAGTTGGCGGCGGAACGGCTGAACGAAACAAGAGAGGAAAGGGACAAGCTTCAGAGGATTGTATCCGATTCAGAGAGCGTAGAGATACAGTTACGGAATCTGACAACGCGGCGCGCTCATAAACAGGAAGACCTAGCCGAAGCAACCAGGCTCGTCGAAGAGCTTGAAAGGCTCGCTGCGCAGGCGGCCGACCGCTCTAGTGCGGAGGAACAGATCCGGCTGGCAAAGGAAGAAGTACTGCGCATCCAACGGATCGGGGCTGAAGCGGAATTGGCGGAACGCAAGGTCGAGGAGCTGGTCGCGAAGGTCGGCGTGGCGGAGGAAGCCTTGAACGCGGCCCGCGCTATGAAAGCGGAGGCGGACGCCGAGCTCCAAGCGGCGGAAGAAACCTCTCGCGCAGAAGGATCAGATCCAGGTGTGGCTGATGCGATTGTTCGCCGGCAACTCGAACTTCGAAAGTCGGCAGCCGACCAAGCGGTGCGCGACGCGCAGCAACGTATCAATGCCGTTTTGGGCGCAGAGAGCCTCGTTGCGGCTGCGAGCAGCGCGGAACAAAAGCTCCAGGAGCGACAGGCAGACGCCGCAGTCACGCTTGAATCCGTTTCCAAAGCTATCGCAAAGCTAAAAGCTTTTGAAGACAAGCTTCGCTGGTGCGACTTGCTTCAGATCGCCTTGGATGTTCGCGCGGCCGGCGAGGAGACCAAGAGTGCTCAAATCGCGGTCGACAAAGGCTCCTCCCTTCAAAGACGCCTGGAGGCTCTTTCCGCCGAACTAGCGGTGT
>JAFAJU010000549.1 GCA_019236035.1 Verrucomicrobiota bacterium
CAGGAAAAGACGCGTGCCGACAAAAAGCGCCCATTGCTGAATGTGGACAAAAAACGGGGTGATTCTAAAGGGATACGATCCGGTTGCCTACTTCAAGCAAAACCAGCCGGTTAAAGGGAGTCCTAAGTATTCGAGCAAATACGCGGGCGCGATTTACCACTTCGCGTCGGAAGAAGATAAAGCCGAATTCGACAACGCTCCGGCTAAGTACGTGCCGCAATACGGAGGTTTCTGCGCCAATAGCATGAGCAAAGATAAATTCGCTGACATCGATCCTAATCAATTTCTGATTTACAAAGGGAAACTCTATGTCTGTTCATCGGCAGCCTCGCTAAAAACGTTCAGGGCGAAACCCGATCTCAACATTCAGGCGGCCGACAAATACTGGGAGTTCTATCAGCCACAGTCAAATCCTGGATTTAGGAGGTATTTCGGAAACTGAGATGGCAGGGAAGCGCTCCGCCAGTCCCATCAATTGCTCATGTATCCCAGGCCAAGGGGCAGGAGCTCTGATATACGAGCTACAATGAGTAGAGGATGTTAAATCCGCTATTCTAGTTTCTGAGGCCAGTTGACCTATCTGCACGTTAGGTAGGTCGCGAAGTTACTCATCCGAGCTACAAAGAAAGCGGCCGTTCGGAGACTGGCATGCCGCGTGTTTCACGCGATTATTATGTTAACCATGTTAACCAAGGACAATCAATGTACTTAATTTTTCCTAGAGCTATGACCATCCCTGAAGTCGCGTCCCGTCGTCAGGATGATCATTTTGAGGATTGGCTTACCGCGACGTTGATAGAAAATACTAATCGTGCGCTGCCCGATGCTAACGAATCGTATGTGCCGGGAATTACCGATCTCTGGATGTTAGAGATCGCCGAACGAAACGGAAGAATGTGGACGGGCAAGTTCCAGGTCGAATTTGAAACCGCAGCCCAGGAGCGGTCGATGAACCACCGTCTGCGGGAATTGGAAACGGGAATGCTTTTCTTTTCGCTCGACACGGATACGGGTGAGATCCTTTTCGCTTGAAGAAGGAGAATGTCCCGTTCGTATGGGCCAGGTGAAATGAATTCAGTACACCGATGAAGAGATTTCACTTCTCGAACGTGAAACTCGGCCTGAAGTTAATTTAATAGGGGGTTCATGCTCTTTCTGCACTGTTTCTTAACCGGGGACTGACAAGAAGCGATGACTGGAGGCATTATGAATAGACGAATTGCCATATATCACATCAAAACCGTCTCTGACTATCCCTTGTTGGTCGGAGAAATTATTCGACGGGCAGAACTGCGCGACCTTCGGAGATCCAAGTGGCGAGCGTTCTTGCGAAGGCTAACAATTTTCGGATAGGCGAAAATAGGGCAATCACATCCTGGGATGGGAACGGTCCTTCACGCTAGCCCGGGCAGGTCCTCCAGCTTTGTGGCTGAATGCTCACGCAATTCGAGCCATAATATGTTATGTTAGGTAGGAGCTTCTGGCTGAAACTGGGCAAATTTTCGGTAACACCGGTTAATCCTGGAATCCCCCCGTGAAAATCGCCGCGGTAACTTCTTGTCCAACTGGTATTGCTCACACTCTCATGGCGGCTGAATCCTTAAAAAAGGCCGCCGAGTTGCTTGGACACCAGATCAAAGTGGAAACCCAGGGCTCCGCAGGGACAAAGAACACTCTTTCCGAAGACGACATCGCCGAAGCCGACGTTATTGTGCTCGCTACCGATATTCGAGTGGACACCGCGCGCTTCGCGGAAAAGCCTATTTACGAGACTTACACTAGCGAGGCCATCCTCCGGCCCAAGCCGGTCATCGAAGCCGCGCTAGGGCTGCTTCCGGCCAAGGTCCCCGCGTCAGGCAGAGATCTGTCAGGCGCACCTCCAGCCAGCCAAGAGGTGGCAAAGGGTCCTGCCGCGGCTGTGAGCGCCGTTTCGGGCGGTAAACGGCTGGTCGGAATCACTTCATGCCCGACTGGCATCGCGCATACTTTCATGGCCGCCGAATCGTTGCAGAAAGCCGCAAAAGCGCTCGGCCACGAGATCAAAGTTGAAACGCAGGGTTCGGTCGGATCACAAAATCAACTCACGGCCGAGGAGATCGCCGCCGCCGATGCAGTAATCATTGCCGCTGACACGAAAGTCGATCTGGCCCGTTTTGCTGGCAAACCGCTGTACGTAACCAGCACAAAAGAAGCGATGCAGGCGGGAAAGGAAGCTCTCAAAAAAGCTTTGGCTCAGCCGCCAACGGGCGCCGGGCATCCTAGCCTCGCTGAAGCGGTGGAGAAGGCCAAAGCGGAGCGATCGAAAGCGCGAACGGGTGCGTACAAGCATCTGATGACAGGCGTGTCCTACATGTTGCCGGTCGTTGTCGCCGGTGGGTTATCCATCGCCGTCGCGTTCGCGTTGGGCGGCATTTACGCCGGCAATCAGAAAGGCACGCTGGCAGCCGCATTAAGCGAAATTGGGGGCGGGACGGCGTTCCACCTCTTTGTTGCGGTCTTGTCCGCTTACATCGCTTACTCGATTGCTGACCGCCCCGGAATAGCACCCGGGCTCGTGGGCGGGATGCTGGCGCAGAATATGGGCGCCGGGTTCCTCGGCGGGATCGGCTCCGGATTCCTGGCTGGTTATTTTACAAAATTTCTTGCCGGCAAAATCAAGCTTCCAACTGCGCTTGAAGGGTTAAAGCCGGTGTTGATCCTTCCTTTTGTATCGACCGTGGTCGTTGGGTTACTGATGATCTACGTCATCGCTCCGCCGGTGGGTGCGCTCAATCAGGTGATGAGCGATTGGCTTAATGGGATGCGCGGAGCGAACGCGTTGCTGCTTGGCGTGATCCTGGGCGGAATGATGGCATTCGATATGGGTGGACCGGTAAACAAGGCGGCTTACACGTTTGCCGTAGGTTTGCTCGCAAGCAAGGTTTACACTCCGATGGGTGCGGTGATTGCAGCCGGGATGACGCCGCCTCTGGGCCTGGCCCTTGCTGTGTTTCTTTTCAAGGACCGGTTCGACCTCGAAGAGCGTGAGGCCGGAGGCGCGGCCCTGGTGCTCGGGCTGTCGTTCATCACCGAAGGCGCAATCCCATTTGCGGCAAAGGATCCCTTGCGGGTCATTCCTTCGATTATGGTGGGTTCCGCGGTAGCAGGCGCAATTTCGATGGTCTCCGGGGTACAATTTCTTGTGCCACACGGGGGGATTTTTGCAGCGCTGATTCCGGGCGCAGTGCAGAACCTGCCGCTTTACTTTGTCGCGCTTGTGGCGGGAACAGTCGTTACAAGTGCCGCGCTGTTTGTCCTCAAACGCCCAATTGCGATCCGGCCGCCATTTGGCGCCGCCAAGAAAGCGGTTGCGGCAAGCTGACGATGATCGAACTAACACCCCAGAACGTTCAACTGCAGGTCCTGGCCAAAAACAAAGCGGAGGCTATTCGTGCTGCCGGACAACTCCTGGTCGAGACCGGTAATATCGCTCCCGGATATGTCGAGAGCATGCTAGGCCGGGAGCAACAGGCGAACACCTACCTTGGCAATGGGATCGCGATTCCGCATGGCATGCAGAAGGATCGCGATTTGATTTACCGCACGGGCGTTTCAGTTGTGCAGGTGCCTGACGGGGTTGAATGGAATCCCGGTCAAATAGTCCGGCTCGTGGTCGGCATTGCTGCGCGATCAGATGAGCACCTGGGAATCCTTTCTGCATTGACCGATGTGCTCGATGACTCGACCAAGGCGGATCGGCTGGCAAAAACAAAAGATCCTGCCGATGTCATCGCGGCACTGACACGCAAGGAGGGGCATGAAACCGCCGCTCCTGCAGAGCAATTAGCTGGCGCGCGTCATGTTGACGTGAAGATGGTTTCGGCCGCTGGGCTGCACGCGAGGCCGGCGACATACCTTGTCGACGTTGCTACGCCGTTTCAATCCGAGATTCGAGTTCAGTATGGGCCGAAAATTGCGAACGCGAAAGCGCTAGCCTCTCTCCTGAAGCTCGGTGTCGAACATGGCGAGACCGTACGGTTGCTGGCTTCGGGGCCGGACGCTCAAGCGGCCCTGGCGGCGCTGAAGGAAGCGATCGAGAGCGGCCTAGGCGAGACGGAAGAGGCTGAGGTTTCTGCTCCTAGAACGATGGTTTGGGCGCCGGAATCGCAGACTCGCACAATCACAGGCGTGGCAGCTTCGCCGGGTCTGGCCATCGGAAAACTCTTTCAGTTCCGGGCCGATCACATCGTGATCAAAGATGCGCCGCGGGATCCGGACATTGAGAAGCGTGAATTCAAGCAAGCGCTTGAGACCGCGCGCGAGCAACTGGCCGCTATTTACGATGCGGTTCAAAGCCGTGCGGGTAAGAGTCAGGCTGCAATCTTCCGGGCGCACCAGGCGCTGCTTAACGACACTGATCTTTTCAGCGAAGTCTACTCGCTGATTGATGCTGGCCATGGCGCCGCGTGGTCATGGCAGAAGGCAATCAGCGAGCGAATTGAAGACCTTCGCCAACTCCACAACGAGCGTCTGGCTGGACGCGCTGTTGACCTTTCCGATGTTGGGCAGCGCGTGTTGCAGCTGCTGGCCGGCACTGAGCGTGGCGATTCCCATCTGCCGGAGGAACCCGTTGTTCTTGTTGCTGAAGACCTGACGCCGGGGGATACGGCCCAGCTTGATCCGAGGCGTATCCTTGGGTTTTGCACGGCGCTCGGTGGGCCAACTTCTCACACCGCGATTATTGCGCGCTCGTTGGGCATCCCCGCCATCGTTGGGGCCGGCCCGGTCGCGCTGGAGCTAACCAACGAAGTTGCTTGTGTTCTCGATGGCACGACAGGCCGCCTTTATGTGGAACCGAGCGCCGCGGATCTTGAATCCGCCAGAAGGTGTCAAATCGATCTGCAGCAAGAGCGCGACAAAGAATTTGAGACCCGCTACCAGCCGGCTGTCCTGACCGATGGTCACCGGGTTGAGGTTGTGGCGAATATCGGCAAAGCGAGCGAAGCAGCGGCGGCAGTAGAAGCCGGCGCCGAAGGGGTAGGATTGTTGCGAACTGAGTTCCTGTTTCTCAACCGGACTGAGCCGCCAAGCGAGGAGGAACAGTTCGAGGCTTACACCACAATGACGCAGGCGCTGAACCGCCTGCCACTAATCATTCGAACCCTGGATATCGGCGGCGATAAAGTCGTTCCGTATCTAGCTATGCCGAAAGAAGAAAATCCGTTTCTGGGTGTCCGCGGCATCCGGCTTTGCTTACGGAAACCCGAATTGTTTATCCCGCAGCTTCGCGCCATTTATCGCGCCTCGACTACCGGTCCGGTAAAAATCATGTTTCCGATGATCGCGACGCTTGAAGACTTGCGCGAGGCAAAGGAGATAGCCGAGCAAGTGCGCACGAAAATAGGGGTTCCCCCGGTCGAGATCGGCATCATGGTCGAGGTCCCGTCAACTGCGCTGATGGCGAACGAATTTGCTCAGGAGGTCGATTTCTTCTCGATCGGCACCAACGATCTTACGCAGTACGCGCTGGCCATTGACCGAATGCATCCGGCGCTTGCCAAGCAGGCTGACAGCCTGCACCCTGCGGTGCTCCGAATGATTGACCTGACCGCCCGTGCTGCTGAGGCAGCCGGGAAATGGGTTGGCGTCTGTGGCGGCGCCGCCGGCGACCCGCGCGGCGCGATTATCCTTGCCGGGCTAGGAGTCAGGGAATTGAGCATGAGCCTTCCGAGCATCGCGGCGGTCAAAGCCCACTTACGGAGGATATCACTCGCAAAGGCCAAAGCTTTGGCCAAAGAAGCGCTTGGCTGCAAAACTGCGGACGAAGTGCATGCATTGCCTTTGCCTGCAGGATATTAACCGGGAGTTCGAATGAGCGACCAGGATCCAGTGTTCGACGCCGTCACTGTTACCCTCAATCCCGCGATCGACCGGACCACTACGATTTCAAATTTCACCGCTGGCGCCGTCAACCGGGTCGAACAAGAGCGCGTAACGCCGGCAGGCAAGGGCGTTAATGTTGCCTCTGCGTTGGCTGATTACGGGCGCTACGTTGCCGTAACCGGTTTCCTCGGACGTGAAAACAGCGCGTTGTTCGAGGCGCTCTTCACTCAGAAGAAGATCGAGGATCGGTTTGTGCGACTCAGTGGGCAGACGCGCGCGGGCATAAAAATCGTTGATCCGGTCCGGCAACAGACGACCGATATCAACTTTCCTGGTCTTGCGCCGGCTCCCGCAGATCTGCACGCGCTTCGCTTGCGGTTGGCTGCGGTTGACAGCAAATGGTTTGTCATCACAGGCAGCCTTCCGCCAGGTGTGGACGCTACAGTTTATCGTGATATCGTCCTGGAGCTCAAAGCGCGTGGTTGCAAGGTCGTTCTTGATACCAGCGGCAAAGCACTCTTTCACGCGATCGCGGCCGCGCCGAATATTATCAAGCCTAATAACCATGAGCTGTCGGCCCTTGCCGGCAAATCATTCCAAGGCGAGACCGAAGTGATTGAGATCGCCAAACAGCTGCTTACCCGAGGGATCGAGTTAGTCGTCGTTTCGATGGGGAAAAACGGCGCGTGCTTCGTTACCACAACCGCTGTTGTTGTTGCACGCCCGCCCGAGATCGAGGTCAAAAGCACTGTCGGCGCCGGCGACGCTATGGTTGCTGGTATCGTCGCTGCAAAGCTTCGGGGGCTGTCGCTGATAAAATGTGCGCGGCTCGCCACTGCGTTTTCGCTCGATGCATTAACGCGTATTGAATCGGGAATCACCTCGCCCGCGGCCGTAGAATCGTTAACAGACCGAGTAACCATTGAAGAATGGGTTCAATAAAAGGGACTTCAAATGAGTAAGTTCCTATTTTAGGCCGTCAGTTTTCCGGAACCAGGCTCACCATTTGGCTCGACGCAGGCGTCGCTGCGCTGCGCTGCCACCTATTTTCGCCCCTATTTCTGAATTACTGCTTAGTGCTGGTTCTTCTGGGTTTGGTGTGGATTTTCTTAGCGGATGCCACTTTGTCCCGGAGGGACT
>JAFAJU010000550.1 GCA_019236035.1 Verrucomicrobiota bacterium
TCGCCTACTCCCCGTACGGTACCCAGATGTTTTTGATCTGAACGGAGTGGCGCAAGTATTCCCAGCCTTGGGCCTGGTGATCATCCAACCAGTTGCGGCGTTTGCCGTGGTTGACCCAGGTCGCCTTCAGATTGCCGGCAGACCCGCGTTCGACCATTGCACTGGACTTTGCCGAACCGATATACCAAAGAGCCGCAACGTCATCATGCTGTGCCAGGACCTTTGCCAGTTCGTCGGAGTGACCGGTCACAATGTTAACTACCCCCGGCGGAACGTCGCTAGTATCCAGCACCTGGTATAAATCCGTGGCCAACAGAGGGAATCGCCACGACGGATTGACGACTACGCGATTTCCCAGCGCGATGGCCGGCGCAATTAGAGAGACAAGTGCCAGCAGCGGCCGTTCAGCCGGACAAACGATACCCATTACTCCCCACGGTTCAGGCATCGCCAGAGTAACATTCCGGAACGGCGTCTGATGAACGTAGCCGTCATATTTGTCGGTCCAGGCACCGTAATAAAAGAGCCGTTCGATTGACTTGGTCACTTCGTGATTGGCTTCGCCTTCATCGGCTCCGGTGAGCAAAATGAGGCGTTTCGAAAATTCGGCGGCGCGCGCCGACAGATTTTCTGCCAGGTAATACAGAATCTGCGCGCGCAGGTGAGCTGTGGCTCGAGACCAGCTTTCGGCCTTGTGGGCTGCCTCCACTGCGTTCCGGATATCCTTGCGATTGCCTAATCCGGCCTCCGAGACATAACGGCCGTCTGGATTCTCCACGGAAAAACTGTACCCGCTGTCCGGTCGCGTCTGTTTACCGCCAATATAGAGTTTGGGTGAACGATCGATCAAAGGTTCGACGCTCGCGTCGTGCCGGGAGTTGGCTAACGGTTGGGGATGCAGCACGATTTCTGTCTTTTCGTAAGCCGGCAGAAAGCGCTCCCAGCTTGGAACCAGGTATTCGTACATTCCCTCATTTCCCCCTTCGCGCCCGAAACCGCTCTCGCGGTAACCACCGAATCCTGAGGCCGCATCAAAGAGGTTGGTGGAGTTGATCCACACAACTCCGGACTTCAGTTTGGGAGCGATATCAAGGGCAAGGTTAATGTTCTCCGTCCAGAGCGAAGCCGCTAAACCGTATGTCGTGTTATTCGCTAGTTCCACTGCTTCGTTCGGCGTCCGGAAAGTCATCGTAACCAGAACCGGGCCGAAAATTTCGACCTGCGCGATTGTGGAGGCAGGTTCGACTTCCGTGAAGAGTGTAGGCGGATAAAACAAGCCTTCTTGTGGCAAAGCCCAGGTCGGTTGCCAGCAGGTCGCGCCTTCAGCTCTGCCTTGCTCAACAAAGCGCCGAATCCGCTGCAGCTGTACGGGGGCGACGATCGCGCCGATATCAATTCCTTTGTCGAGCGGGTCGCCGACGCGCAAATTCTCCATGCGATGCCGGAGTTTTGCAATCATCTTGGCAGCGACGCTCTCTTGCAACAGCAGGCGGCTGCCCGCGCAGCAGACTTGCCCCTGATTGAACCAGATCGCGTCGACGACGCCTTCAACAGCGCCGTCAAGATCTGCGTCTTCAAAAACGATGAACGGAGACTTGCCGCCCAGCTCCAAGGACACCTTTTTCCCGGTACCTGCGGTTTCGCGCCGAATGATTCGGCCAACTTCAGTTGAGCCGGTAAATGCAATTTTCTGGACGTCTCTATGCCGGACGATCAGCTCGCCGGTTCGCCCGTCACCGGTGACAATATTCACTACCCCGGGCGGCAAAGAAATCTGTTGCAGCACCTCGGCAAAGAGTAAGGCAGTGAGGGAAGTGAACTCGGCCGGCTTTAGCACGACAGTGTTCCCGGCGGCAAGCGCAGGGGCAATCTTCCACGCGAGCATGAGCAACGGGAAGTTCCATGGAATGATCTGGCCGCAAACGCCGATCGGTTCGTAACCTATGAATGTTTCGTTGCGAAGTTGTGCCCAGCCCGCGTGATAATAGAAGTGGCGAGCCACCAGAGGAATATCTATGTCGCGCGATTCGCGAATCGGTTTCCCGTTATCCAGACTTTCCAGCACAGCAAATAAACGGGAGTGTTTTTGGATCTGTCGCGCAATGGCGTAAAGATATCGGGCTCGTTCGTAACCGGTCAGGGCTGACCAGGATGCGAAGGCAGCCTGCGCGGCTGCGACCGCCGCGTTAACTTCCGCATCGCCGCACTGCACGATTCGTGCGATGGCTTGGCCGTTCCGTGGGTCGCCCGATTCAAAGTACGATTCGTCCATGAATCTGGCGAACTCCCCATTAATAAAGGGATGAAATGTGCGTCGATGTTCTTCGAGCCAGCTGAGCGCTAGATCCGCGCTTTCGGGCGCCGGACCGTATTCCATGGTTTCAAAAATTTCTCTGACGCTGCTCACGGGCGTTTCCAAGTTTTGGGTTTTACGTTTTGAGTTTTGGGTTTTGCGTTTTGCGTTGGTTCGAGCAACCACCATTTGCCGTTTTCGGCGTTCCCGGCGTTCTCGGCGTTTTCTCCCCCTACGACATCGGGTGCCGGTAGGCGGCGGAGTAGCGCCCGGTTACGAAGTGCTCCAATTGGCGCTCGATGTCTGTCAAAAGGCTCGATGCGCCGAACCTGAACAGCTCCGGTTCCAGCCAGTCGCGGCCAAGTTCTTCCTTCATCAGAATTAGCCACGCCATGGCATCTTTTGCGGTGCGAATTCCGCCGGCTGGTTTGAACCCAACGTTGCGTCCGGTGCGCTCGCGGTATTCGCGAATGGCG
>JAFAJU010000572.1 GCA_019236035.1 Verrucomicrobiota bacterium
TTCCTCCGTTGGCGGCATTTAGTGTGGGTACGTTCGACGAATTATTGACGATGCCGACGCCGTTGATGATCGTTAAGGTTTGACTCGTCGTGGCTAAATTGAATGTATAAGCTGGTGCTCCGGCATTGAACTGGAGAGTGCCCACTGAGGTATTGGTCGAGAACGTGATGGTCGTAGTATTCGACGCGCCGAATGTGGCCGTCCCCGTCGGCACTGTAGGCGGCGACCAGTTACCGGCTGTGTTAAAGTCTCCCGACCCCGGAGTGAGGAGCCAGGTTGCGTTCTGCGTCTGAGCCCCGACAGTGCAAATGGAAATTGCGAAAAGTCGCACCAACAAACCAAGAAACAGTATTCGCCAGATGCAACTGTCCCAAGCCTGTGCGAAGTGAAGGATTCCGAGACCTACGATTGGAGGTTTATCTTCCGTCACACTCGAGCCGAAGCATGAAGCACTAATTCATCCAGCGTGGCAATACGGTGTATGCGCAATTTGACTCCAAAACTCAAGAAGAAACGGAGATTCTGAACAGTGCAAGGCTGGGACGCTTCGCCTACTTTGCGCGAAACAAACGGAAGCCCAGGCATCAGCCTGGGCTTCCTATTGCGAGTCCCAGGAAGCTACGCTGCCGGACGAGCCCGACACGCGATACTGAGACCCTTTCCTGCAGGTACTATGACGTGCTCAAAGTCGGTGAGAGCCATCACAGCATTAAGATAGCCGGCAATTTCGCTTGGGTGAGATAGGACGTTGTCCGCCAACAGTAAGGCGCGCGGCGTAAGTTTCGGCATGAGGATTCGAAGTTGCTCCGGCGCAGTCACGCGGTCCGCGTCGAGTCGCCGATGTAGCCCGGGCAAGAATTGCGATTAACCGTGCTGTGTCTGACTCGAGATTGAGCATTTTGCGACTTCTATCTGTCTCGAGAGTATCATTTGCCGCTCCAGCACGCTCCAACTCATCCAACAGGTTTTGAAGCTTTTGCTCCATCATTATGCCTTGATAGTAAAATGAACACGTCGTATTCGCTAGACAACTGTCCCGTGTCCAAGTGATTTGCCTCGTTGGCAAAAGTGACAGGAGCGCGGACTTTACGGAGTTCCTCCGATTTTGCCGAGTCAGGCGACGCCGCCCTGAAAATGGGTGCACAGGTTGAGGGCGAGTTCGATCGACACTTCACTCTGGATCTCCTGAGCCAGGAACGTGACCGGCGTTATCGTAGTCATCGTTGGCGGCGGGTTTTAGGTGCAAGCCCAAGACCTCGTAAGAGCCTGCGCACGAGCAGAGCGCGAAAGCCAGGATCGCCAGAATAAATATTCTCACCATTATATGCGAGACGGTGCACCGGCCTCAATCACGCTCAATCGAAAGGGATTTACAACTGTAAATTCACTGATGCATCGTGCGTTTGCGGCGTTTTCGCTCGTTCAAGGTCCGCAGTTAATTTGCGCGGTTTCCGGTTCATGCTAAATGCATTGGATCAGGATGTCTGAGGCCAAAACTTCAAGCTGGGTCGCCTTACGAAACCCGGCCTTCAGCAAACTCTGGTTTGCTACCCTTACTTCTGGAATTTGCGTCTCCGCACACGATACGGCCGCCACCTGGATGATGAACAGCACCAGTCATTCGACGTTGCTTCTCTCCCTGATGTCAACCGCAGCCACGCTCCCGTTTTTCCTGTTTATTCTGCCCGCAGGTGCTCTTGCCGACATAACGGACCACAAGAAAATGTTGTCTGCGGCGTATATCTGGCTGGCGGTATGCGCTGGCGGGCTAGCGATCCTTGGTTTGCTCAAACTCCTGAATCCAGCCGTCATCCTCGGCTCAGTATTTCTGATCGGGACGGGGTTCGCGATCAACGCGCCAGCCTTCTCCGCTGTAGTGCCTGAAATCGTATCTGACGAAGAACTTCCCTCTGCATCAACCTTGACAGGACTGCAGCTGAACATCTCGACGATTGTGGGTCCAGCTTTGGGAGGACTGCTTTTGGCTGTCGCTGGAGCCAACGCCGTTTTCGCGCTCAACGCCCTCTGTCTGCTTGCAGTTCCAATCAGTATCGGACGGTGGAAACCCACGATCGTGAGACTCCCCCTCGAGAGTTTTTTCGAGTCCGTTACCAGCGCGATCCGGTACGTCCGGTATTCTAAAGGCATCCGAGTCATTTTGGTCCGCAACGGGCTATTCTCCTTGTTTATTGCCGTTGTTCCTGCACTGGTGCCAGTGGTCGGCCTGAAAGAACTGCATCTGGGCCCCTCAAATCTCGGTCTGTTGTACACCAGCATGGGCATCGGCTCGGTGTTTGCTGCTGTCCTCGTTCTTCCATGGGCGCGCGCACATTTCTCGCCAGACGCCTTAACCCAAATGGCGATGCTGTTACGATGGATCGCAGTGGCGCTGATGGCGCTGGTCCGCGAGCCGCACGCCTTTCTCTTGGTGGCGGCTCTCGCCGGAGTGGTGTGGACGGTCATGGCTGCTGAGCTCTGGCTGGCTGCTCAACGCGCAATGCCTGAATGGGCAAGAGGTCGCATGAATGCGACCGTCATCATGGTTTCGCAAGGCGCGATGGCTATTGGCGGAATTGTTTGGGGCACGATCGCAGCAACTGCCGGGGTAAGGACCGCACTGCTCGCAAACGTTTTTCTCGGCATTTGCAGCGTTGCCTTGCTGCGCCTGCTCCACGCGCCTTTATCGATTGATTTCACCATGACGGGCAACCTCAACGCGGTCCCGGCAACGGTGGCAAACGTTGGTTACAAACTGCTCTACCGACCCCAACCAAAAGACGGCCCAGTCCTGTTGACGGTAGAGTTTCAACTTGATCGCGCTCGGGGTTCGAAGTTTGTCGATTTAATGTCTGAAGTCCGGCTCATTCACTTGCGAAGCGGTGCGTACAGCTGGCAATTGTTCGAGGATCCGAGCCGGCACAACACGTTTCGTATGGAAGTGATGTTTCCATCCTGGACTCAGTATCTGTTGCAGCAAAATCGGATGACGAAGGCAGATCGAGAGGTTTTCGAGGAAGCCGAGTCCCTGCATGTGGGTCCAGTTCCTCCGGAAGTCCGGATGTACCTTGGTGTGAATAGGGAGCTCCTTTCGCACAAAGCACAAAGTGCCGGCTCCCGCACGGGAACTTGATCAAGCGAGAGCGCTGGCAAGGCCCTACCGAGTCCATGTCGTTACTCCGCGTGTACGTTCCACAAAATCGTCTAGGTCGCGCTGCAGTTGCTCTACCGCGAAGGCGCTGCCGAGAATGCGTGCCAGGACATCGGTCGGCAGTGCGCGGGTGATACCCTCTTGGCGTATGGTGTCGCCGCAGATCGAACCAACGAGACGGTCGATTGCCGCCTTCAAAGATCCACCAATGCTGGTCTGGGTAACGATGATGGCCGTGAGCACGGCCCAGTAGCTTTGGGGCTGACCGAGGGCAGTGGCCAGCGCGTAGGCGAGCGTGGTCGCAATCATCATGCGCAAGGCGAGCCAGAAGCGGGCGCGGTGTAGGGCGAGCGGCATCCCCTCTTTTGTTTAGGTCCTGCAAGGCCATAGCAAAAGACTTAAAACCGCCCAGTTGGTCTCATTTTCGTTCCGTGCCCGCGACACGCTCCCGAGCGGCGGGCGCAAGCACTGCTATCGGTAGCAACAGCACCGCCACCGCCAAAAGCGCCAGCGCGAATGCAAGCTGGGTAGGGGTACGCCCAGCTGATCGCGTATCCCGGGCACCCGGGAGTACGAGGAGGCCATCACGAAGCCATAGCCGAAGAACATGATGGCCACCGCAAGGAGCGAACCGGCTCGGGATACGCTACCGCTTGGTTGAGGCATACGAAGCTTTAGTTCCAGCCCAATTTTTGAATCAAACCTTGCACCCTGCCGGCAGCTATAACCCAAAAGAGTGGTTTGCCATGCATTACTCTTTCCTAGCCGAGATTGCTCTTTTCGGACAATTGATCGGCTCAGCCAGGACGTTAGCTTTGCAATAGAACACTGGGGACTGGCTAAAGGGCAATTGGTCGCATGTTTTGGGTTAACCGAGCCAAACCATGGTTCGGACCCCGGATCGATGGAAAACAGGCAACGAAGGTGCCAGGGGGGTATCGACTCAATGGCCATAAGAAATGGATTGGACTGGCGACCATGGCAGATCTTCTTACTTGCAGCCGAAGCTCTCACTTGGGCAGGGTATTTTTGTAGATTGTGCCGTCTTTCATAATGACCACAAAGTTTTGGTCGGGATTTTCGACCAGCTTGATATTTTCCAAAGGATTGCCATCAACGAGCAGTAGATCTGCGAGTGCACCCTCTTCCACAACGCCAAGCTTACCGGGATAGGGATTGATAAACCCGCAAAGTGCCATCAACTCCCCATTGTCAGCAGTGGCCATCTTCAGCGCCTCGGCAGGCGTGTACCAGCGGACCATCTTCGCAAGATAGGTTCCCTGACGGCTAGCAGCCTCCGCATCGAACAGAATATCTGTACCGAAGGCCGTCCTGATTTTGTACTTCTTTGCCAGCCTGTAGGCGTTGTCCGTTCCGGCCCACAGTTCCAGTGCCTTCTTCTGCGACACCGGGCTCAGTCGTGCAAGTACGCCGGCATCATACGTGAAAGGTTGCAAGCTCCACCAGATGCCCTTGTCCGCGAGCAGCTTGGCAGTGGGTTCGTCGATCAGATGACCGTGTTCAATGCACTTGACGCCGGCCTCAACCGCCTGTCGGATGGCGGGTGCCGTAATTGCGTGCACGGTGACATAAGTGCCCCAATTATCAGCCGCCTCTACCGCGGCACGGATCTCCGGCTCGGTATACTGGATCGATTCGATCGGATTGTACTGCGAGTTGACCCCGCCGCCCGCCATCAGCTTTAGCTGACTGGCGCCCTGTCTCAATTGTTCTCTGGCCCGCAGTCTAACCTCATCTGGGCTATCCGCTATGGCGGCAACGCCTTCGACCTCGGAGTGGCTCAGCGGACCGCCCGGTCGACGTGGAAGCTCGAAGAAGAAGCGAAAGTCTCCATGGCCTGAGGTTTGTGAGATGAAAGCGCCCGAGGGATAGATCCGCGGACCAATCGTGACGCCTTCGTCAATGGCACGCTTTAGTCCGAACACGGGACCACCACAGTCGCGAATAGTAGTGAAACCCCTCATCAGCGTCGCCTCAGCCTGTCGCGCAGCCAACAGCTGGAGGTAGGAATCCGGGGAGGTTATGAGGAGCTGCAAGGGTATGCCCGCCATGAACGCATGCCAATGCGCGTCAATAAGGCCTGGCATCAACACCCGGCCGTTTCCCGCAATGACGCGGAAATTAGCATGCGCATCAACAGAGATCGGGCTCGCAGATATGCGCTCTATGGTGTTGCCCCTCACAAGCACATCAGAGGGAGCCGAAAGCGCGGCGCTCTTACCGTCAAAGATGCGGACATTCTGAAATAGCGTGGCCGCGGCGCTGGCTGCGGGCGTGGGAAGAGGTGTCGAACCCGGCGCTTCTAAAATGGCGTCCCCAGCTTGCCCCAGACAAGTTGGGCATAGCCCGAATAGCAGTGCTGCCAACACCAGCAATGAGCGGAGCATGGGTTGCTTCCGGATCATCATCAGATCAAGCCAAAGTCTATCCGCCATCATCACTACCTTCGTCTGCCGGCTCAGGGTGTTCGTGGCCGACGTCAATCTCCAGCACGGTAACCGAATTCGGGGCAAAACTATAGTCGAAGCTCTCCCCCAAATGGTCCGCCCTCTTGGTCAACGGCACGACTTTCTTTGGATCGCCCAGCGAATTGGTGTCCTGCGGACTGGCCGATGTCAAAACTACCGCTTTTCCAGTCGGTAAGACACCATGGACGCCGTTCAGCGTGATGTGTATTGGCTGGACGTCTCCGGCAGCGTTGACAACTTTTAGAAAAATCGTTCCATATCGGCTGTCTCGGGTGACGCTTTCGAAGACCTGTGATCCGCCTGACTCCGTCAGGGTTGCCGGCAGAACAACGTCACCGTGGTTGCGGCTGAACATTTTCTGCACGTAGTAGGACGGTGAGCCGTAGCTGTGAAGGGCGTCGTAGCCAATGAGGTTAGTTGGCCACTGGCTGGCGCCAGGGCTCACGTTCACCAACATGGGTGCATATGCCTCCATAATCACAATATCTGAATTGCGCTCCAGGCCGGTCAACCACGCCGCATCGCCAAGGGCAGCATTGAGGTCCGGTGTAGGCCTGCCTTCTTGCGCCGCCCACTCACCGACGAAGATCTTTGGACCGGTTCGGGTATGGTTATCATAATGGTGCGCGTCGCGCTCCATCGACCTGGGCGTTTCGTAAAAGTGTTCGTCAAGTACATCCGGCGTGCGGCTAGCGACTCCAGTGGTCGCGATCACTTTGAGGTTCGGGTAGGCGGCCTTGATCGCGTCGTAGAATTGCGCGAACCGGCCTTCATAACTGCCTGATCCATCGAAGAAGTCTTCGTTGCCGACCTCTACAAACTTCAGCGGAAACGGCGCCGGGTGCCCGTCCGCGGCGCGCTGGGCGCCCCAAGGGGTGTTGACACCACCGGTAACGTATTGAATTTCGTCCAGCGCGTCCTGCACATAGGGCTTCAGGTCAGTGCCTGGATTGATATGCGTGCTGTTGAGCGAGTAACCGGCATAGACCGCCAGTACCGGCTGCATGTGCAGGTCTTCACACCACTCCAAAAACTCAAGCAGCCCCAGCCCGTCGTCAGAACGGTAGCCCCAAGGACTCTCGTGCCCCGGACGTTGTTCCAGCGGGCCGATCGTATTCTTCCACTCGAAACGCTGGTCGATCGTGTTGCCCTCCAGATAGTTCCCACCCGGCATACGCAGGAAGCCGGGTTTCAGCCCAGCCATTTTCCGCATGAGATCGATGCGATTCCCATTCGGACGCTCATGATAGGTTGGCGCAAAAAGCGAGACCTGCGTGAGCCAGAGAGTACCGGGGTTACCTGTCGAAACGACAAATCGAGTGGTCTCAGTGGGCGATACGGAATGAGTTGTCAGGAGAACAGTGTACTTTGCCCAGTCCGTGGTAATTTGAGGCACCTGAGCGAGGGCATACACGCTGGACCCATCGCTGCTCTCAATGTCAAGGGTCAGCGGTCCGGTGAAACCGGGTGCTGCCTTCGCCCAGAAAGAGGCGCGGTAAGTAGTAAAGGGTTTGACCGGGATGCCAAAGAACCCGTCGTTTGCGGCGCCCACGCGCTGACCCTGATCGACAGTCAGTCGGAGACTGGTGGTCAGGGCCGTGCCGCTGACTGGCTGTGTGGTGTCGAGCGCGATGGAGCCCGCTCCCCCGCCGCCCTCAACGAGCGACCAGTGAACGGGTGTCGTTGGATCATCTTTAAGGACACGGTTCTGGATCAGCTCGCCGTAAAGGCCGCCATCCAGGGCGTGGTTAATCTCCTCGATCATCAAACCGTAGAACATCGGATCCACCTGCGCGCCGGGGTGACCGGCGTCGATCTGGAGGGTGGCGGGCTCCACCGGCCCCGGTCCAGTCAAGGAGGGATTACCAGCCTGGGCGAGCTTTAGTATGTCGGGCGCGGTCAGGGCAGCCTGGAAAAGAAGCACATCGTCGATCGCCCCGTTCACCCAATCCACATAAGTGTTGTTAAATCTGCCATGGCCGATCCCGGTGTGGCCATTGGCCGGACTGGAAACAACATCGTATATCGTGTCGGTGACGACGCCATTAACGTAGAGCGACGCGGACTGGGCGGCGGTGTCGTAGACACCGGCCAGGTGGTACCAGGTGCCGGTCAATGGCGTGAAGCCAGACTGGGGTAAGGTAAAAAAGTCGTATGGCACGGTGAAAGAGAATTGTTGGCTGTCGCCGCGCTTTTGAAGGAAGAAAGCGCTTTGAAAATTTGCGTCTTCGCTGACGAACGTCTGGTACCCGTTCAGGTTATTAAGCTTTACCCAGGCAGAGACCGTAAAGCTTTTGGTGGTATCTACGACGTCGATAGGGATATCGGCATAACTACCGGGGGTGCCAGGCAGGCTCAGAGCGAACGGGCCGATAATACCAGTGGTCCAACCGGCGTTGCCAATCAAGGTAGCGTTGTTGTTATGGCCGGATGAATCGGCGGCCGTTGTGCCACTGCCCTCATCAAACTTCAGGTCGAGGACCGGGTTTGGCGTCTGTGCGCGTAGAGCGCTACTCGCCATCAAGAACGCCAACAGAGTGCGCGTGAGCAGCGGGGCTTGGCCCAACACGGTCCGACCCGCGCTGGCAAGGAGGGAACGGGATAGCGGCATGGGAACTACTCCTTCAATGGGGTATGCCGGGATAATGCGTCGTACCCACTGGGACACGGCGGCAATAGCCGGCGGTTCGGTTTGTTAGTTAGTTGTAGAAAATGTTCTAAGACCTTCTGGTCAATGCTTGTCCTGGCACCGGGACGAATTCGGCATGCTATAGAACAGATAGTTCTTGTGAATGTTTGGGGGTAGATCAGCTAATCGTATTGCTAACAGATAAGTTAATTAGCGAGTTTCAGGGGAAGATCGCGAGTTTGTTTGGGGATACGAAGAATCCCTCGACACTATTTTGCTCTTGATGGTGAGCGGTGACCAAAACAGCATTTTCTCCCGTGACCGGATCGCAATGACATTCCATGTCAGTTTCATCCTTAAGATGGAGGGAGGTTAGCACTCAGACGACACCTAGCTTTCTGCCGGGCACCGGAAGAAAGTTGTCGTCTGCCAGACTGTGAGACGCTTAATACGCTTGCCGATTCGTGTCAACTGTTTTCTTTAGACCTCAAAGAAATTATGCATTCCAGTGAATACGCATCGAATTCGCCGGACCGGAATTTTGAATTCGCGAAAATTTGACCTATTTCCGCTCTTGCCATTCCAAATTTCTAAATGTGGCCGTTTAGCGGCGAAGCCGAGTCCGAGGATAGCCTGGGCTGAGCTTGCGAGGCCTAGGAACAGGTAACCCAAGACGTCGAGCGCTGAAGGCGCGGAAGATTGGACCGGCTTGATCGCCCTGCGAGGCGGTTTGGTTGTGGCATGCAATCGGTCAATCACCCGTCGAATCGGATCTGTGGCGCCTTCAGCGCTTGCGACCTTTCAACTAACCTCTCTTAGGCCTCGTGCAAGCTCAGCCTCGGCTATTATCTGTCTCGGCTTCACCGCTGTTTCCCGGCTAGCAGATCGTCGTGGATTTTTCAAGAGCGTGCTAGCTTAATCTAGCGAGCAATCCATTTCGCAACAGAATCTAGCTAAGCTAGTGGCGACGGAGTTGCGCTGGCGACATTCGATGCTTAGTGACGCTCTCATAGTCAAAGGCGAAGGACAACAAACTGGCATCGCTCCACCTCGGCCCGATGAAGAGCAAACCGAATGGGGCGCCGGACGCATAATAGCCGGCCGGCACGGTCACGCCGGGTAGACCGGCGATGTTAATCTCGGAGACCGAGGTTTCGTGCACCGTCTCGGGTCCGAACAGAGGTGGCAACTCATCACGCATCTGCGGAAAGACTAACCCGTCGAGCTTCTCCCTTGCCATGATCTCATTAAAGATCTCGAGGTACGCCTCCTTTGCCACTAGGAAATCGGAAAGGTCCGGCAGCGCCAGCGGGTCGGCGAGAACGGCTTCCAATTCCGGCAGATCTTTCAGGATAGAGAGCGCGCCCGCGGCACGCATACGCGCGACTACTGGTGAGTCCGTTGCCGGGATCAAATCGATGCCACCAGCCCTTTCGCTGAGAAGTCTCCAACCGCCGGTGCTGGGGAACCCAGCCATGTCCATCGTGTCCTTAACGATAACGGGCACGCCCGCGAGGGGACCGAGCGGTTCACCCGTCGGGCGCCGCCGATCGATCTCGCGCGCATCGCGCAGAGCATTGTCGTTTATCGTGATTAAAGCGACATAACGCGGGTTATAGAGCCCGATGCGGTCGAGATAGGCTTGGGTCAAGGCTTCGCAGGTGAGGTCGCCTCGAGCAAAGGCAGCCTGCGCATCGGCCGCAGTCAATTCGACAGGATCGATGGTGGCTTGTTTTTCAACGGAGAACGTCGTTGTTGTCATGGCGGATCAATCAGGTGGAAACAAGCGTCGCCGGTGATTGTTCAGAGTCGCGGCCAATACAATGCCGATGATCTGCAGGAAGGCTGCTACCGCGAGGGCGCTGGCGAAGGCTTCGCTGTACGCAGCTGCAGTTGTTCGTTGATCTAACACGGCAAAAAAGACGCTTCCGACCGCTGCGACCCCGAAGGCGGCGCCGACTTGCAGGGTGGAAACCACGACTCCGGCGGCCAGCCCCGCTTTCTCCGGCTCAACCTCGGTAAGGACAACGCGCACGGTCGAAGGCTGAAGGAATCCCTGACCCACGCCGGCGCAGATGAGACCGATATGAAAGACGAGGCCTGGACCAAAACCTGTATGCAAAACGAGAGCAGCGGTTGCAAATCCGAATACGAGCAAACCAAATCCGACACCAAGAATGTGATTCCCGATTCGCTGATAGAGCTTGGCCGAACGAAGGGTTCCAGCAAAGAAGCCGGTGGCATACGGCATGATCGCGACCCCGGATGCGAGAGGCGTCCATCCCAACCCGCTCTGCAGATAGATCCCAAAGGTTAGAAAGAAGACGCTGATGCAATAAAATAGAAACGCCATCGCCAACCCCATCACGAAGGTAAAATTTTTAAACAATCTCAGATCCACCAACGGGTCGCCACCCGCCCGGGCAAGCCAGCGCTCGAAATAAATGAAAAGGGCAAGCAACGGAATGCTCGCTGAGAAAGAAACCAACGTCCATGCCGGCCATCCAAGCTCCCTGCCGCGCGTAAGCGGGTAGATAATCGAACCTAGGAAAAGAGACAAAAGGGTAACGCCGACCAAATCGAGCCGTACCCGCGGCGACGGTCGGATCTCCGGCACAAACTTTATCGCACCAATCAAAGTTCCTAGCCCGATAGGGATATTGATTAAGAAAATGCTTTGCCAGGTGAAGCCGAGAGGATGCAGGGTAATGAGAGCGCCGCCGAAGAGTTGGCCCACGATCGCCGCCAAACCGAATACAGACCCATAAAGACCAATCACTCTGGGTTGCTCTTCAACTGAAAAGAGGGTTCGAATCGTCGCGAGCACTTGGGGCACCATCACCGCAGCCGCAACTCCCTGGATGATCCGGCCGCAAATCAGGACTGAGCTATTGGGAGCAATCCCGCAAATGGCAGAGGCCAGGATAAAGCCAATCAGCCCTGTGATGAAGAGGCGCTTGCGGCCGTAGAGATCGCCGAGTCGGCCCCCGGTAATCAAGGAAACGGCATAAGCCGAGGCGTAACAAGAAATGATTAGTTGCAGCTGACTTCCGGTGGCTCGAAGTCCTTGCTGGATCGCCGGTAGCGCGAGATTAACAATATAGAAATCTAGGGGCGGCAAAAAGGCTCCGACCAGAAGAACTGCCAGGGCAAATCCCCGCCCGGAACAAGGCTCGGCTAAGGCCGGCGGAGCGGGGAGGGCGGGCGAGGCAGGGCGATCGGGCCTGGAGCGGCCAAGCAGTTTTCCTTCAACGGAATCCATGGTATTTAATGACTACTTATTCAAAAAATTTTGCAAAAAAAAATTAGATGAGCGCGCGCATCACCGTGTCCACGATCCCGGCCAGTTCCTGTTCGTCACGGCTCACTTTACCCAGAACGCGTAGACCCTGGATAACGCACAGCAGAAAATTCCCGACGGCGCGTTCATCCAATTCAGGATTGAAAATCCCGGCAGCCTGGCCACGGACGAAAGCAGCAGTCCAGAGCGCGGTCATTCGCCGGAAAATGCGTTCCACCCGATCCGCCACTTCGCGATCATGAGGCAGCATCTCGAGTGCGCTGTTGGTGACAAGACAGCCGTGATTGCCGGCGAGCACGGTTGCGATCCGAGTGTAATATAGAAGGGCCGAGCGGAGCGCCTCTCGGCTGGGCCTGGCAGAGCTCAGGCTCTCGGCCAGTCGGGCCAGATTCTTCTCCGAATATTCGTCCAGGGCGGCCAGAAATATCCCCTTTTTGTCGCCGAATGCACTATACAGACTTCCCCGTAAAACACCGGTAGCCTGGCAAAGGTCATCGATCGAGGTGGGATGATAACCCTGATCCCAAAAGACCTTTGCGGCGGCTGCGATCGCCGTATCAGCGTCAAACTCCCGCGGTCGTCCCCGCTCGCTCTGTGCGCCCGGTTTTGGGTGAGACAAAGACATCGAAGCCTTATATAATGACTAATCATTCAATAATCAAGCGCAAAATCGCCTTGTTTTGTCTCTTGGCTATCCCAGGTTAAGGTCCTGATCCGAGCGGCAGTGCGCTGCGTATCGCCACATCGATCGCAATCGTAAGTGGCGCGGCTCGCGTTTTCATCTAAAATCTACACCCTCTCGA
>JAFAJU010000575.1 GCA_019236035.1 Verrucomicrobiota bacterium
GCCGACGCACCCTCCACCGGGAAGTGAAGTAGACAATGGAACCGAAAAACGCCAAACGCAGATCAAACTTTCGGCGAGCCAACCGAGTCATGCCCCGCCGTCGAATCGATATCGCCACAGAGGCAATCGACTACAAAAATCCCGATCTGCTTAAGAAATTTGTGACCGAAAGCGGAAAAATACTTCCTCGACGGGTCACCGGTATGCCAGCACACCTTCATCGGAAGATTACCCGCGAAATCAAGCGCGCTCGCTCGGTGCTTTTGATGAAGTAGAAATCAGTTTTGGGTTTTGCGTTTTGCGTGATCCACTCAAAACCCAAAAGTCCAAACTCAAAACTCAAAACTCAAAACTGATTTCTACTCCCCCCTTGCGGAGCGCCTTTTTCTGGCTAAGTTCGGTCTCCCTCTGATTTCGTGAAGGCAGGCCAATTTGTTGGCAGCCCGGATCAGATCAACCCTAAGGCAACCGTGGTTTGTTGGATTTGTAAACGTTATGACAGAAATGCAGGAGCTAATCGCGAAGTCCCTGCGCGATTTCAAAGAAGGCAGCATCGTTAAAGGCCGAGTATTGGAGATCCGGCCCCGTGAGGTTCTGGTAGATATCGGCTACAAATCTGAAGGCGTGATTCCTGCCTCCGAATTCGACGATATGAACGACGTCGAGGTCGGCGATGAAGTTGAAGTGCTGCTGGAAAGGCTTGAAAACGAGGACGGCATGGTCGTCCTGTCCAAGGAAAAAGCTGCTCACAAGCAAAACTGGGACAAAATTGTCAAGGTCTTTGAGGGCGACGGCCTGATCAAAGGCAAAGTTAAAGGCGTGGTCAAAGGCGGCCTGACCGTAAATATCGGTGTCGAGGCATTCCTGCCCGGCTCTCAGATCGATATCGTCCCGCCCAAGGACCTGCAGCAGTTCGTCGGCAATACCTACGACTTTAAAATTGTCAAAATCAACGACGAGCGCAAGAACGTGGTGCTTAGCCGCCGGGAAATCATCGAACAAGAGCGGGCTGAAAAACGGGCCAGATTCCTTGAGACTGTTAAAGTCGGCGACACCGTGAAGGGCACCGTAAAAAATCTGACAGATTTTGGCGCATTTATCGATCTCGATGGCATGGACGGCTTGCTTCACATCACTGATATGACTTGGGGCCGGCTGACTCATCCTAGTGAACTTCTCAAGATTGGCCAGGAAATCGATGTCGTCGTTCTCGATATCAACAAAGAGAAAGAGCGTGTTTCGCTCGGGCTTAAACAGACTCAGCGTAATCCCTGGGATAAGATCGAGGAGCGATTCCCGGTCGGTGCCACGGTGCGCGGGAGGGTTACAAACCTCGTTCCATACGGAGCCTTTGTTGAAATCGAGGAAGGAGTCGAGGGGTTGATCCACGTCTCAGAACTTTCCTGGACCAAACGGATCACCCGCCCCTCAGACGTCCTCAGTCAAGGCCAGGAGGTCGAGGCGGTTGTCCTTGGCGTCAACAAAGAAGAGCAAAAAATCTCTCTCGGGGTTCGCCAACTCGAGCCTAATCCATGGGACGCGATCGAGCATAAGTATGTAATCGGGTCGCGTGTCACAGGCAAGATTCGCAACATGACGGCCTACGGTGCATTCGTTGAACTTGAAGAGGGCATCGACGGAATGATCCATGTTTCGGACCTCAGCTGGACACGCAAAATCAATCATCCGAGCGAAGTGCTGAAGAAGAACGACGAAGTTGAGGCAATCGTACTCGACATTGATAAAGTCAATCAGCGTATCAGCCTAGGGGTTAAACAGCTTGACTCGGATCCGTGGAAAGAAATCGATCAGAAATACAAAATCGGGGATCTCGTTCACGGCAAAGTCACAAAACTTGCCAGCTTTGGCGCCTTCGTTCAGCTCCAGGATGATATCGATGGTCTCGTGCACATTTCCCAGCTCAGCGAGGAGCACGTCGCAAAGGTCAAAGATGTGCTTAAGGTCGGACAGGAGGTAGAAGCCCGAGTCATTAAGGTGGACAAAACGGAGCGTCGCATCGGCCTTTCGATCAAAGCCGCCCATTACTCAGACGAAGAACTCCGGCGAGAAACCGAAGCGTTCGACAGCCTGCGCCCCGGAGAAGACATGGTCGGTCTGGAACAGGCGTTTCAGGCGGCCGAGGAGGAGTATCGCCCAAGCGATCGGCGCAAGTAGTTTTGTCGAGATGCGAGTCGGTTGGCGGACAGCAAAGCGCCTTTTTTATTTGCAACAACTCGTTATCGTATGATCATTTGGTTCAAGCATTATGGATAAACCGCAAATTGTCGCCTATCTCAAAACCTCTTGTGGCTGGAGCAACGGCGTCCGGGCAGTCTTGAAAAAGTACGATCTGCCTTACGAAGAAAAGGACATCATCAAGAACCCGGCATTCCGATGGGAAATGGAGCAAAAGAGTGGCCAGCCACTCTCGCCCTGCATTGAAATTGACGGAGTCATGCTCGCTGACATCAGCGGAGAAGAAGTGGAGCAATACCTTATCGCCAAGGGCCTCGCGCAAGCCGATGCCACGCCAACCGATGTTCCGCTGAATGCTCCATGTCCGCCGGAACAGCACGAAGCCAACGTTTTCTTCCGTAGGTAGGGTCGCGCTCCCGCGCGACCGGCGTTGCACGTCCCAACGACGTGGACGTGCTCCCAAGCCGATAGGGTCGCGCTCCCGCGCGACCGGCGTCGCACGTCCCAACGACGTGGACGTGCTCCCAAGCCGGTAGGGTCGCGCTCCCGCGCGACCGGCGTCGCATGTCCCAACGACGTGGACGTGCTCCCGCCGGTAGGGCGAGGCTCTCGGCTCCGCCCCTGTGGCCCCTTGCTACGTCGGGCTCGCAGGGACGCCAAAGTTCCGCGTCCGCGGAACGGCGGCCGCCACCTGAGCCGTGGCGCGTGACGACGCCACACAGCAGACCCTGGCCACATCCACCTCTATTCCACGAACTCCAGTTCGATAGGCTCAGGAATCAGCCCTTCCCGACCGGCCCTGCCAAGAAATTCTCGAATTGCGCGTCGACCAACCGGTCCATAGTCGAGCGTAAAATCGTTCACGTACATCCCGATAAAGCGATCGGCCTCCTCCCGGTCCAGTCCGCGAGCCAGAGGCATCGAGTGTTCCACCCCAGCTTTCCGGTGTTTGAGCCCATACTCGATGCTTGCTTTCAGAATTCCACAAACCTCTTTCTGCAGTTCGAGCGGAATGTCCTTCCTGATGACATTCCCACCCAGCGGCAGTGGCAATCCAGTGACCGACTTCCACCAGGAACCGAGGTCAAGGGCTAATCGGAAGCCCTGATCGGCATAAGTGATCTGGCCTTCGTGAATGATCAGCCCAACGTCCGCTTTGCCCGCCTTCACCGAGTCGAAAATCTCATCAAATGGAATTGTAACAGTCGTCACTTTTCCCGCGAACAAACGAAGCGCGAGATACGCGCTCGTCTTCAGCCCTGGTATTGCTATCCTTTTGCAGCGAAGCCATTCTGCGAGCTTTTGGAGGTCACTAGGGGACTCCCCAAGCGTGACCAGCATCGGACCATAACCATCGCCCATGCTCGCGCCGCAAGGGAGTAGCGCATATTTGTCCGCCAGGTAAGCGTACGCATGGATCGACACAGCTGAAACATGCAGCTCGCCACGGAGGGCGCGCTGATTCAGAGTCTCGATGTCCTGAAGGATGTGTTCAAACCTGTGGCCGCGCGTATCGATCTTATGCTGGGCCAGTGCATAGAACATGAACGCGTCATCCGGGTCTGGCGAATGTCCAAGGAGAAAATCCATAGAGCACATGCTACTCCGACAGACAGCTAGCCTCAATCGAAGTAGCCATGTGCTCTGCGGACTTCATCTTGCATTTCGCGCCAGCGGGAATGCTGTTTCGGAGCGTAGAATAAATAGGTAATTCCGCCGGCGATACCGAAAAGCACGAAATACGCGAAACCGAGGAGCGAGATCAAAACTCCAACCTGATTCGGTACGCCGCACAAATCCTGCAGCAGGATTTCCAACAGCGATTCTCGAAAACCGATACCGCTGGGTGTGATCGGCAATGAGATAATCGAGGTTACGATCGGCATGATCGAGAACATATCCAAAACAGATACGCCCGCCCCCAGTGCTCGCGCCGTACAGTAGAAAGCTCCGTAAAACGAGAACAAGACAGGGAACGAGAGTAAGAACGCGTACAAGAGGGATTTCTTGGCCTTCCCGAACAAATGATAGGCCTCCGAGGTCTCGACCAAACGATCGCGAAACGGGAATTGTTCGGGCAACCTATTCAGGAAAAACCCTGTGATTGCGAATGACCCGATCGTCGCAATAACGAATCCAATCAGCATGGCGATCAGGACCCACAGGAGTACCGTTGCTTGAGGAGTGCGTTGCAGCCAGTTCCAGCGAAGGACAGTCGTCACCACGGCCGTCAAAACCAAGGCTCCCATCCCGATGAGGCGATCCATGACCACCGTAAGAATCGCCTCTTTTTTCTTATCTGGAAACTCGCGCATGAGATAATACAGGCGTGCAAAGTCTCCCCCGGTGTAGCCCGGCATAAACAGGTTAAAAAACAGCCCGACAAAGAAAAGCATGATCGCGCGGCGCCAGCTCATGTACATGCCCTGAACGCGCATCAAAATCTGCCAGCGCACGATGTTCGCGACCTCGCCGGATAACGCCACCGGTAAACCGATCCAGAGCCATGTGCTGTCCGCTCTGGCGATAGCGTACGCCATATGCCCACGCTTTTCGGGGCTGTGAAAAAGCCAGATCAAGATGGCGATTGTAAAAACTGCCTGGAAGGTGCGGATGATCGCTTTGTTCATCGGAAGGATAAGCTCGATAAAAACACCTTAGGCTAGTACCGCGTCGAGAGCATCCAGTCGTTTACGCAACAAGGCAGGGAAATCAACGGAAGAGTGCAGTCACGTCCGTGATCCCAGCGTGACATGGGCGTCCACCCCGTGGTCAGGTCATGGCATCAGCCGAGCCACATGTATCGTAAGAGCACGGGCGGGACGCCCATGTTACCTCTGATCGGCCACCGCTCTCTTGCGTACCCTCCCCGTGCGGTGCAAAGTGCGGCGCGCATGAAAGTCATCGATCTCCGTGACGACCAAGGCGGCCAATGGAAAAGCCTCCTTAGCCGCCGCTATACGCCAGACGCGAAGTTGGTCACCCAGGTTTCAACAATTCTTTCTGAGGTTAGGCTGCGGGGAGATCGCGCACTGGCTGAGTTTTCACAACGCTTTGATCACGCCGACTTAAGTCCTCAAGAGCTGGCAGTCACGCAGACCGAAATTGAGGCCGCGACCGCGCTTGTCAATCCGGAACTCGTCGATGCCCTGCAAGCAGCCTACGCGAATGTCAGAGACTTTGCGCTTCGGAGTGTGCGCTCTAATTGGATGTGCAAAAATGCACAAGGAGCGGAAGTCGGCGAACGCTTCGATCCGCTGAACAGAGTTGGTGTTTACGTGCCGGCTGGAACCGCTCCCCTGGTGTCTACAGCCATTATGACGGTAACTCTGGCGGGAGCTGCCGGGGTTCCGAACATCGTGGTCACTTCCCCTGTCGGTTCGCATAAAGCGATGAACCCCGGACTTCTGACAGCTTTGCAATTGGCGGGAGCCACAGAAATTTATAAGATCGGTGGGGCACAGGCTATCGCAGCACTCGCCTTCGGCACCGAGACCGTGCAACCTGTCGCCAAAGTTTTCGGCCCTGGGAACGCTTACGATACCGAAGCGAAACGACAAGTTTTCGGTTATGTAGCCGTGGACCTGGTTCCTGGTCCGAGTGAGATCCTCGTGATCGCTGATGACACGGCTAACCCGCGTTGGGTCGCAGCCGATCTCCTGGCACAGGCAGAACACGGCCATGGAAGTGTGATCTGCCTCATCGCCTTGGATGAAAAGATACTTGCAACGGTGCAACTCGAGATCGCGCGACAGATAGAAGACCTCACGCGAAGAGCTTTCTTGCGGGAAGCGTTGGAGCAGAACACCTTTTTCGCCCTCGCCAGAGACGAACAGCAGGCCATACAGGTTGCGAACGAGTTTGCCCCGGAGCACTTATCGTTGGTAACCCGGCATGCCGAAAAAATCGCTGAGGCGATATTTACCGCCGGAGCTATTTTCATCGGCAATTTTTCGCCCGTTGCGGCGGGCGATTTTCTGGCCGGTCCCAGCCACGAACTTCCCACCGGCGGTGCCGCTAAATCATTTGGCGGACTCACGGTCGACCAGTTCCAGCGGCGGACAAGCATTGTCCGATACGACCAGGAAGCTCTGGCCCGATCTGCCTCGAGCATCTCACAATTCAGCCGCGTGGAAGAGTTGGACGCGCACGGAAAATCCGTCACGATTCGCTTCGAATGAGGACGATGTCATGGCGCGGAAAACGCGGAAGCGTCCACCTTGGTTTCGGATTGTT
>JAFAJU010000236.1 GCA_019236035.1 Verrucomicrobiota bacterium
CTACGATTTTCCTTTGTCTCCTCCGGCCCGGGCGCAGGCTCTTTTGCCGCAGACTTTCCGCTGTAAGAGAATAGAGCTGCGAAAATATCGAATTCTTCCAGTTCCGCGCATCAGGTCAAACCTTTCGCTTGATGCCGGAAAACAGACTAAAGTCGACGTGCTGCTTACCATTTTGGCTCCTTTGCTAACTTTAAAGTAATTTAGTAACAAAATCGGCGTAGATCTATTGGCTAAAACAACCGTTTGTTATTCCCTCTAAAGACCACTCCGGCATCTACTAACTCGGACTGGTTGAATCACGCTAACCCGCAAAAATCGCGCGAATCCGCGACGGCATCACGAATTCGTGATTTGCAGGACACAAGCTCGCAAAGCCTGATCAGACTTTAACTGGAATTGACACGTATCTGGCCTAAATTTCCGCAAATCAATATGTTGCCTCCAGCTTCCCAATCACGAGGTGAAAATTCGCATCGTAATATCGCTCGACCGACGAAGTCCTTGAACAAAGTCCCGTTGCAAGAAATACGGGTGCTGATAGCAGACGATCACCCGGTCGCCCGGCAAGGGCTGTCAAGCATTCTGAAATCGCTCACGGGCGTCCAAGTGGTCGGTGAAGCCGCCGACGGGAACGAAGCCTGCGAACTCTATGATCAGCTTTCACCTGATGTCCTCATCGTCGACCTCCGAATGCCGGAGAAAGATGGACTGCAGGTAGTCGCTGAATTGATGTCGAGCCGATCGCCTAAACCGCGGATCATCGTGATCACAACCTACGAGTGCGAAGAGGATCTTCGACGCGCCATTATGGCTGGAGCGAAGGGTTATCTGGTAAAAGTCGCAGATCCCAGGCAGATCGAGGAAGTGCTCCGGGCGGTGGCGGCTGGACGAACTCTCTTTCCGGCCGAGATTACGACGAAGTTGGCGGAAGCGGTGGCACATCCTGAACTCACGAAACGCGAGCTCCAGGTATTGCAACATGCTGCCAATGGCAGAAGCAACAAGGAGATAGGCTCCATTCTCTATATCAGCGAAGCTACGGTCAAGGGACACATCCGGTCCATTCTGACAAAGCTCGAAGCTAAATCCCGTGCTGAAGCCATCGCCATCGCAGTCGAACGAGGGCTGATTCGGTGGAACACTTAGCCTTGCTGTTTCGGAGGGGGAGAATACGATCAACATCGCCAATTTACTTTGAATTTTATAAATAGGAGGTATTGGACAATGCGACTAACGACAGGCCAATCTGGCAAAAGAATTCTCAAGGACTTGTGTAACTCTGACTATAGCACCCATCTGAGGCACACAAGAAGAGGCGCTCTAGTTGTGCTATTTGTCGCGTTTTTCGGAGCAGGTACAGCGGGAGCACTTTTAGCCGGAGGAAAGTCCGATCCAGCGAACGGTGTAGAGTCAAAAACGATCGTTTTCATCCCGAAATCCACCGACGTCACCTATTGGCTGTTCCTCAGAAAAGGAGCCGCCGACAAGGCTCAGGAGCTTGGATACACGGTGCAGTACCAGGGTGTTTCCCGCGAGTCAGACGTCGCAGGTGAGGCCAATCTCGTATACAACCTAATCTCTTCTCATCCGGCGGGCATTCTTTGTGCAGCCACGGACGCCCAAGCCCTTGTGGCACCGGTAGAGGACGGCATCAAGGCGGGAGTACCCATCATCATGGTCGACTCAGGGGTGAACTCCGATGCGCCGTATGCCAGTATCACGACGGACAACTACAACGGCAGTTATCAGCTGGGTAAGAAGCTGGCGGAACTGATCGGCGGAAAAGGAAAAGTCATCAACCTTGGAATCACCGCAGGCTCGCAGACAGGGAGGGAAAGGGACGATGGTTTTCTGGCCGCAATGAAGGAGTCCTCCGGCATCACAGTCCTTCCCACTCAATGGACCTCAGCTGAAGCGGCAACGGCGCTGAATGATACCACAGATCTCCTCAACTCCAACCCCGACGTCAACGGGATCTATTCAGCAGCTGCGCCCATGGCTGTGGGGGCCGCCCAGGCTTTAAAGGCCAGAGGCCTGGAAAAGAAGGTCAAGGTTGTGACCTTCGATCCCAGTCCCGAGGTGATCCCTTCCTTCGAAGATGGGACGATCCAGGCAATCGCCGCACAGAACTCCTACCAGATGGGCTATCAAGGAGTGACGATGCTTGACACCATCATCAAGGGTGGGAAAATCCCTGCGGACGAGAAGAAAATCCAGATCCCCGTAGTCATCATCACTCCGGACAACTACAAGAGTCCGGATGTGCAGAAGTTCATCAAGATGCCCAGTAGTTTCTGAGGCCGGGTGATAGAAAAGGGTAGTCCTGCTGGTAGCCGCCTTAGGCGCGAGAGGTTAACCACAATGGAACATTGGACGTTTCTATAGTGGGTTCGAAAGCCATTCGCTTAAACTGGTTACGGGTAATGATCGCAATAAAGGTCTACATGAAAAGGGACATGGCAGATTACGAAAAAATACAAGGCCACCGGAGGCCGCGCCGTAGTTTGACTGGCACCATTACTGCCTCCCTTGGCCGAGTCCTGCACGTTTAACTGTCTCGCTATGAACAACCAATTCAGCGCGCTTGACGATCTGGCTATTGACCACTAACTCCGCTCTCGGGACTGGATCATTCCCCGAGCCGATCATCGCGGCCTCACCAACGTTCTGAATGACGATAGGATCGGTTTCACGGACACCTTCCTGGTTCTGCTTCTGGACGAGGTCATCCAGAAACACGCGATCTTCTCCACGGATATCCCGATCGTGAAACCATGCCTCGGAGAAATACCCTCTTTCGACGACGAAAACCGTGAAGAATCCTGGCAAAAGGCATGCCGCCGCAAAGAGAACGATTTTTGGCCCTGTTTTTAAGCGTAATCGCACGACGAGAGGCAACCTAGTGCTTGCACTGTTTCTTCTCAATGCGCCAATAGGTGTGATTCTTTATAGACCAAAAGGGTAATCAAATTGTAATCGCCATACAGCCTTCTTCTTCTATGATTAGTGACGCTTAGAAAGTGAAACATCCTCAGGCGTCATTGAAAATTATTCACCTAGCGTTCGGCCGTTACGCGCAGCGGCGTTCTTCCTGATCTTGTTCCTCCATCAAACCTGCAGGGCAGGTGCAGAAGTCACTCCGATTGGGGAGGCAAGAAAACCGTCTTTCGAGGTATAGTCAGCAATTAACTTTAAGCTAGGTTTCAAGAGTGCCGCTCCTCAGCGGACCAGATAGGAGCCTCAAAATTGGATGCCACTAATTACTGAAAAACCGATCCGAACCACGAAATGAATCTAACGCAATCGAACAATTCCGACGTGGCGATTTCCGCCTACGGTACCGCTCGCTCGACGGTCAAAGGTGCACCGCTCAGCTCTGATGAGTTGCGAAAAATCGACGCGTACTGGCGTGCCAGCCTCTAGCGTTCGCGAGAACCTGCTCAATGAGCAAATCGCTTGCAAGAACCACGCCTATGAATTCGGCATCGATCGAGAGGACATTACCAACTGGAAGTGGCCCTATGAATAAGCAAGAACTTGCGGATACAGCCTTGCAGCTTTGGCAGGGAGCCGATTGGTTGGGTGCGATACGCCGGTCGCGACGGCGTGGTGCTGGGTATGCGTACTTTCGGTATGTCAGCGCCGATGAAAGTCGTGGCCGAACATTTTGGCTTTACTCCGGACCATGTAGCGGCGGTCGCGAAAGAGGTGCTGGCTCGCCGCGGGGGAGGATCACGCTGAATGCTTTTTGAGGAAATTTCAAGCACTAGAGAAATAGAGAAAACATAAAAAAAATCAAAAGTAGATGTTGTTATGACTGATGTGACACTGCAAGCAAATGTAGAACGCGAATTGCGTTGGGAACCAAGCATCCGCGGACACCTGATCGGGGTCTCGGCCAGGAATGGAGTAGTGGAACTCGATGGTCACGTTCCAAGCTATTATGAAAAATGGGGCGCCGAGCGTGCTGCGATGCGTGTGGCCGGGGTCAGGAGCATCGCAAGCGAGATCAAAGTCGACCTGCCTGACGAGGGAACCCTAACCGATGAGGATATTGCGCGGACTGCGACCGAGCATCTGACCACTAACCTGTTAGTCCCGGAGACGGTCAACGTGAAGGTGACGGAGGGCTTGGTCACCCTGACCGGTAGTGTTAATTGGCAATATCAGAGCGATGAGGCGGAGCGAGTAGTCCGGCCGTTAAAAGGCGTGAAGTTTGTGGTCAACGACATCAATGTGAAACCAGCTGTTAACACCGCTGTCGTAAAAGCGGACATCCAGGATGCGCTTAAACGGAGCGCGGCGATTGACGCCGGCAATATCACGGTCGAAACCTCCGGCAGCAATGTGACACTGCGCGGCCACGTACGGTCCTGGGCGGAACGCGAACAGGCTGAGGACGCCGCATGGAACGCACCGGGAGTCTCCGAAGTCAATAACTACATTACGATCGCCTAACTCGCAAAACTCGTACCGATGCTAAAAGGGCCCGAGCCAGCGAAGGGAACCGAGCCGGCAAAACACGACGTACCGGTGAAAGCGGGCGGGAAATGAGCGAAACTGGAGTACTGTTCTTTTCATCTGAATCAACAAGAAACCAGAATCATATTCTATGAGCAAACAAAGCGCAGAACATCATACCAAGGCGGCCGAGCATCACGAACATGCGGCACGCCATCACAAGGAAGCAGCCAAGCATTATGCGGGCGGAAACCATGAAAAGGCCGCGCATCATGCCCACGTCGCACATGGTCACAGCTTGCACGCCGAGCACCATGAGGAGGAAGCCGCAAAACATCACGTAGAAGAACACGGTTCCAAGTAAGAGACCGGTCAGATATTGGATAACCGGCGTCTTCGTATGATTTCGGGGATGCCGGTTTGCGGATCGAGACCAGCAGAGAAGCATTCGCAAATATCGAGAAGGCGATGATTTGGCCGAAGCCTCGGGGATCCAGCGACGCCCCGCCGACCAGCGCCCCGTCGATGTCGGGTTTTTGCAATAATGCTTTGGCATTATCCGGCTTTACGCTCCCCCCATATTGGATTCGGACCTCTGCTGAGACCGTTTGGTCGGAAATCGAAGCGATCACCGACCGCTGCTGGTTGGTCGCCGCGGCGATGGTAATGACCGCGTTCGCTTACTGCTGCGCATTCACGGCTGTAGAAGTTAACATTTCTGAAGACTGATTCTTTGGAAGTGAAATATTTTCAGTGTGGCATTGAATGTCCGTGAGCGCCGGCAGGGAGGAGCTAAGAGTAGTAATCTAGGAGCCTTGAGATCATAGCTGAAAAGTTCTCAGTCGTCCGCTGGATACCTTTACTACAATATTGGAGATCCGATGAAGTATTGGGGCGGGCTGGGCGCGTTCCGGAGTATCACACTTTGCGGCCGTGGCTGCGCTCCACCCATGAGCAAATAACCCTTTCGGAGTAGGGAAAAAGGACTCGCTTGGCTAATAGCGATGCAAGACAGCTGGGGTTACGATGAGACGCGAACAGGGTTTGGACTCCTTCGCGCACGACGACACAAACCGAGGGGCAAGAACAGGGGTCGAAGAAGTCGAATGGGACAAGAGAGCAACAAGACTCATTCTTCGGCCAGTGAACCCTTCATGCATACCCATGGCAGACAGAATTCACAGCTACGCTGATTTGCGTCAGTTCATCCACGTTGCACTTCGGATCCAGCACCCTGAATGGGTCGAGTCTGACGGCAGCTCGCCTATCTGCGATTCCTACGACGTACGGTTCGCTGAGCTACTCGGTCTTAACGCTTCGCGGGAAGACGTCTCGACCAACATGAACGTAAACGAGGCCTTCATTGAAGTAGCGAATATAGCGTAGTTCAATGGCAGATCGATTCGGCAAATCGTCGGACGGATCAGCGACCAGAGCGGGGCTGCAAGCCGGGGGACGCCTCGTGTCCGAGGTGCTGATGTTGTTTCGAATTACTTCGCCTCAGCGAACCAAGATAGTGATTCTCGGTTTTGCTCTGGTCCTGGTCATCGCCGCGACGGCCTTCGGTCAGATCAGGCTCAACGCCTGGAATCAGCCCTTTTACAATGCGTTGCAGCGTAAAGACTTGCATGGATTCTTCGACCAGCTCGTGATCTTCTGTTTCATTGCCGGCGCTCTCTTGGTCCTCAATGTAGCGCAAGTCTGGCTGAACCAAGCGACCAAGGTTAAGCTGCGCGAAGGGCTCGTGCGCGATCTGTTCGATCAATGGCTGAGACCAAGGCGCGCATTTCGCCTCACCTATGCGGGAGAGATCGGCGCTAACCCGGACCAGCGTATCCATGAGGATGCCCGCCATTTGACCGAGCTCTCGACCGATCTCGGCATTGGCCTCCTGCAGTCTTCGCTCCTCCTTGGCAGTTTCATCGGGGTTCTTTGGATGCTGTCGGGAAACGTCGTATTTCATGTGAGCGGGCGCAGTTTCGCGATTCCCGGTTACATGGTTTGGTGCGCGCTGGTATACACAGGCACCGCCTCATGGATTAGCTGGCTCATCGGTCGCCCGTTGGCCCAGCTTTATGCTGACCGCTATGCTCAGGAGGCCGAACTGCGCTTCGCGCTTGTACGCCTCAACGAGCACATTGATAGCGTGTCGCTCTATGGCGGCGAAGAGGGCGAGAAGCAGCGCCTGACCACCGCGCTCAAGGATGTTCTGCGCATCGTGTGGCGGACCGTCGGTGCCAACACACGGCTCACGTGGATCACAGCGGGTTACGGTTGGTCTACAATCATTGCCCCTATCGTGATCGCCGCTCCCGGATA
>JAFAJU010000358.1 GCA_019236035.1 Verrucomicrobiota bacterium
AGGGCGCATATCTAAATCGATACGTAACCGACGAGCAACGCAGCCGCCGGCCCATTTTCAACGCAACCCTCCGGGCCGCGGCCAGTTGGCTGTTTTTCCGCGTTGCTCGCTCGACCCGTATGAATCCAGATATGGGCGCTTCGTTACTGCCAGTCCGGCTCGGACCGCCTTGAAAAACAGCCAACTGACCTGCGGCGACGTCGCCATTATATGCGAGACGGTGCACTAGCGATGTATCAATCTCTGGAATCCTTTCAAGCGGACGTGAACGCGTGTGGTCAGTATTACAACGACCCACTCCCATCGCGCAAACTCGAGGCGGCTTACAAGATTTACCTGCACGCGAGCGGGGGCACAAAGCTCAAGGATATCGATGGGAATCAGGTGCAGTTCGGAGTCGCGGTGGTAGGTCGATTAGCGTTTGATTGCGATACTGGAGTTTGGAAACCTTCCGACGAGACATTTCCTGGTATCGACTTAATCATGCAGGAAAACCTTACGACGATGGGCGAAGATCCCGACTCTCAGGGGAGCATTCTTAGCGCGAAAGATTGGTCTTTGCTCGCAAACGACGCCTGGGTTCTGGGGGGCATCCACGCGGGTACGGAATTCCATTTCGCGTCACCGCTGAGATGGCAAAACCTCTGGTCGGAGAAAGGAGGAATGATAACTGTCACCGCGCGTGAGACGATCTGCATTACTTCTTGCGGCTACCGGATCATTCGGCCGAACCCGAAGCTCGAAGCGGTTGCGATCTGTACAGACGCGACCAAAGCGAAGGGAGCCTCGTTGTTGTCACTAAAGAACGCAGTGCTCAAGTATGCTGATCTGGAAACACTCCAACAATTCTTTAGCGAAATCCCAGAACCGGCGAAGCACTAATCAACTGTCTTCACGAGCAAGGTCCTTGACCCATTCGCGCAGCACCTTAGATTTTTTCAACATTCAGAAAACTAAAATGCAAGTTCGTGTTGATGATAAAGTCTTGCTCGTCACGGGAGCGACGCAGGGTGTGGGACGAGCAGTTGCGCTTGAAGCTGCCCGCTCGGGCGCGGCAGCAATTGTTCTCACGGATCGTAACGCAAAGGGCCGCGAAGAAGTCGTCCCCGAAATATTGAAACTGGGAGCGAAGACGGCCTTCGTAGCCGCTGATCTCGAGGATCAGGACGCGCCCAGCAGGATTATATCCGCGGCAATCGAGCAGTTTGGCAGACTGGACGGGCTGGTTAATGCGGCGGGGCTCAGCGAGCGAGCCTCTGTTGCTGAGGCAGACACCTATTTATTTGATCATCTGTTCGCCGTGAACACGCGCGCGCCGATGTTTCTGATGCAGGGTTTGATACGCCATCTCAAAGAACGCAAGGCGCCCGGTTCGATCGTCAATATCTTGTCGTTCCAGGCCCATGGAGCCTCGATTAATCTGGCGGTTTACGGTGCTACTAAGGCTGCGATGTCCCTTCTCACCAAGAACGCTGCTTTTGCGCATAGAAAGGACCGGATTCGTATTTGCGGCATCAACCTCGGCTGGACGGATACCCCTGGAGAACGGGAGATGCAGGCCATCAAGCTGGGAAAGGGCGAGTCATGGCTAGCGGAAGCCGAGTCGCGGATGCCATGGGGTCGCCTCATCCAACCGGAAGACGTCGCTCGCCTAACGTTGTTCCTGCTCAGCGATGCTTCGATTCCGATGACCGGCGCGCTTATCGACCAAGAGCAATCCAGCGTGCTTGGGGTTTCATAGAGATGCAGACAGTGGCAACATCCGCGAAGAGCGTTGCAGGGATGGGCATCGTAACCACCCCCGGGCATTGAAAGTGCAGGCTGGATTATCTCGATACGGAAACGAGCGTGAGAAATACCATGAAACCGCTCAGAAAAATGAATGCTGTCATCTTACTCTCTCTTTTTGATTACCTGCCGTTCAGAGCCGACACAATTTTCGCGTTTGGGAAATAAAGATCGGTATCTAGAGGAGCGGTCTGTTGTTGTTCGATTTGTCGTAATCCTTGTCTTAATTTTCTCGGTTCAACGATTCGACGAACGAAACATCGCGTTCGGGACGCTGGCCCAAGCTTTCCGCAAATCGAAATGAGTATCAGCGCGTGTTCGTTGTTGGACGCTGAAGATGCGCCGCGGTGCTACGCCACCAAAGCCGAGCGCCCCTGCCACTGGCCGGATCTGCGGAAGGTGGAGTAGGCAAGGTCACAAAAAGCTTTGCGAGATGTGCCTGGGCGCGGCCGAGCTCAAACTGGAAGAAAACAGGTGAATTCATAGGTCTAGTGGGTTGCTGTTAACAAGTGACTTTCAATGAACAAGTGATAAGCCAATAACTTCGTATTTGCAAGTGAATTGTTTTTCGATATCTTGAGCCGACGATGAATAACGATAAATCGGTCGAACAGTGGCGATCGGCCTGCCCGGTCGCCCGCACCTTGGATTTGCTGGGCGACCGCTGGAGCCTCTTGATCGTGCGAGATATGCTGTTCGGTAGCTCCAAGTTTCAGCAGTTTCTGGCGTCCCCAGAAAATATTCCGACCAATGTTCTCTCGAGCCGGCTAAAGATGCTGGAAAGTAGCGGTCTCATTCAGGCGACCCTTTACCAGCGGCACCCCCCACGCTTTGCTTACACGTTGACCGAGAAAGGTAAAAAACTCGCGCCCGTAATTC
>JAFAJU010000491.1 GCA_019236035.1 Verrucomicrobiota bacterium
CCGAGCCGCCGGTAGCTCTCCCATTGTGGCTCGTCGAAGAACTGTTTAGCGGTACTTTCATTTGGAAACGAAGGGTTCTCTGCCGCATAGTGCAGGATATCAGGGTCCTCGTCACCGGTAAGAGTTGTTTTCAGGTAGAGAACAACCGACCCCGGTTCGTCACGATTGTCATAGTAGACAAATGCAAGCGATGCGTGTGTTTTCGTCTTCCCGGCTGCGTCGGGGCGAAGTTCGTTCAAACCGCCGAGCACCTTCAAAATAGCTTCATAGCGGTTTTCATCCTTTTGTTTAAAGTCATTTAAGACCCGCGCGACGCGAGGATTCGCTTTGAGTTCTTCGGTTTCCTGGAAAAATTGAATATCAGCATTGAAATCGATGCGGACCTTCTGGATGAGATTGGATAGAGCGTTGAAGCTGCTAAGCGAATCGAAGATACTATCGCCCAAAAGAATGTAACGCACCCGACGACGGATCAGTTCATAGGCTCCCGTCATTTCAAAGAAGCCGCCGTCGGACAAATACCAGGTCCGGAACCAGGGGCCGCCGAAATTGCCGAGTGCTTCATTGATTAGTAAGGTTTGCGTCGAAAAAAAGGCTGGTAGGGCGAAAAGCCAACGTCTTAGCTTTCCGAAGCCTGGTAAACCTAGTCTTTGTGCCCGGTTTACGCCACTGTCCCACCAGTAACCTGTTCTGAGGTTTGCGAGCGTGAACACGAGGCTGTGATTTAACCCTGTAGAGCGGCCCGCGCCTGGGCTAATTGCCGCGCCGGAGATAGCCATCCATTCTTGGACGGTTAATGCCTCCGGCGGGTCGATCTTCCCCTCGGTGCGAAACGGGTGTGGACCGGGACCTTCCGTACGGATCGGCGACAGGAACATGCCATTATCCCGCGGCTCCCAAAACGAATGGTACTCAACGCCGACACTCACGCCGATTGGATTGACAACCATGTTCTCGTTGCGACGGTCTCGAATCTCCTCCTGGGCGGAAACGTTGTAAGTCTGATTCACGCTCATGTTAATCAAGTGATAGGGACCACCGAAAATGTGAGGCTGATAGTCGGACCACCGTTGGTCATCGCCCCGAATTACGTCGGTGACACGGTTAGTCCCGTCGTAGTCGCGCCGGATCGGGTTCGAAGCGCCGAGAAAAGCCCGCCCCAATCGGGCCGCGTAAGTCTGATGCAGCGAGGATCGATTAACTAACTGGCGCGCAAAGCGCAGCAGTACTGAGGCAAGGAGGGCCACCAGAGTCGCGCCGGCGCCCTGCGTAACGCTCTGCCCGCCGTTGTATACCACATGCACGAGAAACGAGACTAGCGACAGGGGAACGAGCGCGAGCAGCAAAACCGCAAACGTCGGGACGAGATTCTTCCGGATGGAGGTAATTAGAAGAGCAATCTTGCCATCGGTCGGAGGTGGGTCGGTCAGCAATTTGGCTAGCATTCGCAAAATCGGCAGGAAGGCCATCGACACGCCGGACAGCCAGAAAAATGTCGGCCACGGATCGCTGTGAGAGAGAAGAAAAAGAAAGCGGCCGAGAGTATCTATCAAGCTCAGTCCGAACAACGCTGCGAAGATAATGAGGGCGCCGCCCAGGTCGCGCGTAATCAGATTACGTGTCGCCCGCGACGCCACCAGATCGGTCGACACAGCAGGCGAACCATATTCTTCGCGAACGCGGGCCCACTCTATCTCCACCCAAATAAGGGCGGCGAGCACGGCAACCAGCACCCAGATGAGTTCCGGCGTAAGATTTCCCACCGAGCGCACGGCGAGAAACATGAAAACAACCATGGTCAGCCATGCTAACCACAACCCGGTATTGTCGAAGTGTTCACGCTTCGTTTGTGAAGCCAACCAGAACGCGATCATCCCCCCGAATACGAGCGTCCAGAACACAACCTCCGTTAGCCAGAAGATCGGACTTAGCACATACTGATGAAAGAAAGTGGCAAAATTCTGGACTAACGGTGGCCCCAGCGGGAAGTAGTCTTGGGAAACCATGACCGTGGCCGGCCTTAGCAACTCCAACAGGAGATTGAGCACCCCTAAAATGGTGAACAGGGTCAGCAAAAGTATAAAATGGATAGTCAGGAAGCTGCGCAGATAGAAGCCAACGCCCGTGGCAACATCGGCCGATCGGTTGGGGGCGATATAATTTGCGCTCCGGCGCAGCCATTCCACCTCTTCGGATTGTGAATCTTCGACGCGCTGGCAAACTCCCTCAGCGACATTCTGCGCTTTCGGTACCGCGCGGGTGAATAATCGCCCGAGGAACGCGCCTACATAGCCGCCTCCTGAGACGGTAGACAGGAAATCGATCTGGGGAATTAAGCGCGCACGCGCCAAAGTTTGCAGCACGCCCAGGTGAAAAGTGGCGCTGCGGATGCCTCCGCCGGAGATGGCCAGACCGACATAGTCGTTCGAGAACGCACCGTCCGCGGGCCCGGATGAAGAACCGGTAATACCGGCACTCTTTCTACGCTCCTGGATCAGGCTCGCTTCACGATCCCGAAGCTCTTTGGGATACGCTCGGGTAAACCGCTGCCAGAAACGCTCCTGAACGTCTTCCGGTTCTTTCGCGCCCGAAAAGAAATCTCGAGGAATAGGATCTTTGGCATCTTGCGTGATTATGTCAGCGGCCTTTTCGCTGATCATATAGGTGTTCGTGACGATGAAGAACCCGGGGATTTCCGGAAATATTGACGCATCCACTACCCGAAGTCCGCGAACACCTCGAACCCGAAAACGGCTGTCGACCACCGCCAGTGGATCGTCGCTGCGACCTACCCGGCAGGTGCCGCACGCATGATGGCCCCACGCCCTTGCGCGAATCCAATCCCTGAGCGTCTCGTCGTCCATGTTTACCGGATCAAGGCGGGCTTGAAGCGGGTATTCAAGGTACTTCTCGATTCTTTCGACATATCGCACACCGTGGACCAAGGCATTCAGGTCCAGATCCTGAGAATCGCTGCCTTCTTCGAAATATCGGAAATTGATCGCCGGAACGGCAGAAGGATCATTGGATTCAATTGTCACGGTTCCCGCGCGATTCTTGGTGCTGGCTTTCAGAATCGCCCAGGTCAACAGATTCTTTTGTGTAAGAGCTTCTTTAGAATAGCCTTTTACATAGCCCCTGAAGTTACCGGGCAACCCAAACACAAATAGGTCTGGCTGCGAAAGCACCGGATCCGATCTGAGAAATACGCCAAGGACTGCTCCATTCGTAGTGTAGACCCCCTTTTTATCTGCAATCCACTTTTTGAGGTCCGGATCTGGATTGGCCACATCCAGCGTCACATCTTTAAGGAGCGCAAAATCACCGCGCATCTGGTGTATGATTCCCAGCTCGTACCGATCTTGCAGATTCTGGCCAACGCCTGGCAGATCCGAAATACATCGGAGACCGAGCTCCCTCAAGCGGTCTGCGGGCCCGATACCCGACAGCAACAACAGTTGCGGACTGTTAAAGGTTCCACCCGCGAGGATGACTTCGCCATTACAACGGAACTGTACGGTCTCGAAGGGCGCACCCGGCGAAAAATTCGGGTCGGCCTGAAAGAGGTGTCCTCCGAGCCTGGCTTCAACGCCGGTGGCGCGAGGGGGCGTCCCATCATCGAAAAGAACTTTGGTGACAAGCGCGTTTGTTTTAATCGTTACCCGGCCCTTATCCCCACCGCGATCGCGGCACTCCCTTTCAACCTCTAGCAGAAAATCGCGCGGTCCGTTACGTTGCGCATCCTTGGTGGCGAGTGGCACCAGAGTAAACCCGTCAGGCACGTTCTTGAGTCTGCGCCAGTCGTTCGGGTCGAAATTTTTCTTCACCCGGCCGAGCAGCAGGTCTCGAAGGATCTGTTTCGGATCGGCTACCTGTTCATGGAAAAGCGCGTGCACCGCGGCCAGGACGACCTTCTGAAGCTGAAGATCGCCGGCTAGGATCGAGAGATCGGGAAACGAGGTGGTCAGCCATCCGTCAAAGCCGTGCTGAGCTGGATTTCCCTCAGTCGCTGCCGGCTTGCTTAGGTAGGTGCATCGCTCGAGCCGCTCGAAATATGTCCGCATGCGAGCGCCGGTCCAGGAATCATCGCCGGTTAGTTGCGCGATTCGGTTCCACTCATCCGCGCCGCCGCATATGGTGATCATGGCGTTATGGATGGTGCAACCGCCTAACGCCCCGGCTCGCGGGTAGAACACGCGGCCCTGGGCGTCCGCTTTGGGATCTTTCTTCGCTCTCGCGTCGTCGGCGTAGTGCCGAACCATGAATGCCCAACTGATTGCGGGATCTTCCGTAGATTGAGGATGCAAAAGCGGAATCTGCGAGAACTGCGGATACGAGTCACTCCCTGCCTCGAGCACGAGCACGTTGAAACCTCGTTGCGCCAGGCGAGCAGCGAGCGGTCCACCGCCGGCTCCGGAGCCGACAACAATATAATCGTAGGTGATTTCAGCCTTCGATTCGGTCATTTGAATGCCCTCCAATCAGGTGGCTTGACGGTTCGCTAGCCCGCAAAAATCACGCAATAGCCGAAGCGACGAGCTCATTGCAGGCTAAAAAGTCTTGATTAAATCGATCAAGTCCTGCTGTTCGTTTGGGGTCAATGCCGCCGCGGTATAGTGGCCACGATCCATCACGAGGTCCGGGCACTTGCTGGCTTCTAACATCGTTTCTCCAAGTTTGGTCCGGAGCGCTTCCGCCTTTTTTTGATCCTCCTTATTGTTCGGGTCGAGCTTCTTTAACTCTTTCGTCGTCCAGATCGCCAGCTTCAACGCTGCCACGGTCTCGTTCATCTTCTCAGGATCCAGATTTGTGATCAAATCTACGGGTGTGCCCGCCGGTATCGGTCCAATCTTGAGCTCGCCCTTCAGGATGACTGAGAACCATCCTGCAATCACTATACCCGCCAAGACGAAAACGTAACTCAGTATGCGCGCGAGCCGGTGCCTGGGCCAGAAAGCCAACAGGATGAACCCTATCAGCGTGATCGCAGCCGGTATGACCCACGGGACCTGATCCAGGAAAGGGATCGGCAAACCAGTCAGGCGGTGGGCCAGGTCACCGAGTTGAGAGCCTGGGATCTGAATAGTAGTCTCCTCGGTCGTGCGCCAGATCAGACCATGGTCTTTTTCCAGTTGGGCCGGATCGGCGTGATCCAGATCCGGCGCTTTCCATCCCAGACGGTCATCCTTGTAGCCCAGGTACCGTTTTTTCGCAGCCTCCGCGACTAGTTCATCCCACGAACGCGTGTCGTTGTCATCTTTTTTGGCCTGCACCAGCAGCTTGCGAATTCCGTCCTCGAATGCTTCCATCCGGCCCTTCACCGACGGGTCGTTATTGAAAATACCGACAGAATTATTATGCAAGTAGGGGGCGGTGGCCCAGATACTGACCAGGGTCGCCGGTCGATAGTAGCCTCGGCCGCCACCCGGTGCGGGGAACGAATCGTTAAAAGTCTCATCCCCTTTCAGCGGAATGTATGGATTATAAATCTGGATCTGGCCAACTTGAGGAAGCTGTTTGTAGGTGTTGGAGCTAAAATCCTCCCACATGTGGCCTGCGATAGCGTTTGAGGCCAGTGCGCGACCCGCGTTCGTCCCAATCAGACTGACGGGGACTCGCCGGTCGGTTGACAAAAAGTTCCCTTTCCAGAAAGCCGGATTCTCCACCACGGCCAGCGCCCACTCCCGGTACCGGGTGTAGAAAGGATGCGCCGGCTT
>JAFAJU010000081.1 GCA_019236035.1 Verrucomicrobiota bacterium
CGATTTCTCGAACGTCACTCGAAATCTGTAAATGAACGTAAATTCTAACGCCGCAGGGCCTCACGTTAAGCGGCCGGTTAGTCGCAGGCTTGGCACCTGGTAAACAAGCATGAAATGGACTGAAGCCTACGAGCACAGCGGCCGCACCATCACGGTGCCGGTCAAGCTTATTCATGCTATAGGCCCTAAGGGAGCTCTCTTTATCGCCCAGCTTTTCTTCTGGAAGGGCAAAGAGAAGGATGAAGAAGGTTGGATCTACAAAACCAAACTGGAGCTTGAAGAAGAGACTGGTCTATCGCGCTGGGAACAAGACAAATGCGTTGAGGACCTGAAGAAAAAGCAGATCCTGGAAACCAAGTACGATCGCCTCGATCACCGGTTATATTATCGCATCCATACAGACACCTTGGATGCCATCATGGAGGCCGATTCTCCTAGCGAAAGTGGGAAAACCACTTTCGGGAAAGCGGAAAAGCCACTTTCGCGAAATCCGGAAAATCACTTTGGCCAAATCCGGAAAACCGCTTTCGGTGTAAACAAGCAAAAGAATACCACAGAGAACACCGACAAGAGAAACGACGACGACGATCAATCAAAACTCCACGCGCAACTGCTCAGGAAGCAGGTCGTCGTCGCTTCTTCTTGGCCGGGTGATGATGACGAACCCAGCGATATTGTCGAGAAGCTCACTGAAAAGCTGAAGTTGAGTCGGGACCAGACCAAGACGGTCCACTTTCATCTCGACCAGCATGGCAAGGCATACGTGTTGGAAAAGGTCCAAATCACCAGATCCAAGGACCTGCGAAATGCGGCAGGATTTTTCATCCGCGCTCTGGAAAAAGACTACCGAGAGCCGGTCAAAAACGTAAAGCCATCGCCTCCCCCTAAGAAGAAGCAAGTTGAGGCGAAGCCGCAAGAGCCGCAAGCGACGGACGAAGAACGGGCTCAAACCAGTGCGAAATTGCGAGAATTCATGGAAACGCTTCGGGCATCCCGCTAGAAGTTTCTTCTACGGGATTTTCAAAGAAAACCCCTCAAACCCTAAGATAGAAACGGGGGTCCAGCCAGTCACGAAGTCTCTGGCGTTCTTCTCCATGCGCGGCCGGAAACTATCAATTTGTTTTACGATTGCCAGCACCGCCGTTCGCTTGCACTCCAACGAACCCCAACGGCGTCTAGGCGCTGCAGCTCTTGCTTTTGCACCAAAACATCGATACAACAAGTTCTGGAGGCGCTGGTCCTAGTGCACCAAGTCCGTGACTGGTATAGCGGCGCCGCCGCGTATTTCGGCTGGATGCGCGAAGCGAAGAGGGAGAATACCCACTGTGGTCTTGGACCGATGAGCGACAAAGCAGCCGGCCGAAAGACGCGCGGCCCGGAGGGTTGCGATCAAAATGGGCCGGCGGCTGCGTTGCTTCTCGGTCACGTATCGATTCAGATATGCTCCCTCGTCGCGCCTTGCCGGCGGCCCATTTTAATCGCAACGCCGCTATACCAGTCACGGACTTGGTGCACTAGTCGCCGAGGTTGCCTTCGCGTAACTGCCAGATCATGCGCCAGATGCGATCGCCCTCTCCTCTTTCAATTACTTGAAGCGGTGTTGACCCTTGCAGGGACGGATTGCTTCTCTCCAACCAAGGGCCGATAGCAGAGGGCTGAACTAGCTCGCTCAACGCTTGATACATCCGACCGAATTCAATTAGCCTGACTTTGTTGGAACGGCTGGGTTCCTGTCCGCTCAGCCAGGCAGCGACAGCTCGCCGCGAAATTTTTAGCATCCGTGCCAGAGATTCCAGGGTTAAGCCGCTCTGCTTGGCTAGCTGCCGGACCGTTTCAATTGATATCTGCTCGGCTGTGTCATTTCCGCCACGGACGAACTCCTGACAAAAGGGCGCCGGAAAACTTCGCTCGCGCCAAATGCATTAGCCTCGGAATTCGGGACCAAACATAGCGCGAAATCCCGAAGACTTCTCCTAGTTTTCAGTCTTGGTGCACCAAGTCCGTGGCTGGTATAGCGGCGTTGCGATCAAAATGGGCCGCCGGCAAGGCGCGACGAGGGAGCATATCTGAATCGATACGTGACCGAGGAGCAACGCAGCCGCCGGCCCATTTTCATCGCAACCCTCCGGGCCGCGCGTATTTCGGCCGGCTGCTTTGTCGCTCATCGGTCCAAGACCATAGCGGGTATTCTCCCTCTTCGCTTCGCGCATCCAGCCGAAATACGCATTAGTGCCTGTCCGGCTCGGACCGCCGCTATACCAGCCACGGACTTGGTGCACTAGGTATCAAGCCAAACCCGGCGCTCGAATGCAAGTGAGACTTCTTCCAAGGGCGTCTGCAGGTACCACTCTTCAAAATGGGCTAAGAAGTCTATTGCCAACGCAGCTCTCGAAACCGCTCTTCTGGAGAATTGCTCAACTGCCGAGGTCGGGTAGCCGGCGATTTCCGGCGCGGATCGCACATTGATACCGATCCCCAGAATCTGAAAATCCCAACTATTCGAAGTTTCCAGCAGGAACCCGGCAAGCTTCCCGCCGCCCAATATCAGATCATTGGGCAGCTTGATCCGCACAGGCTGATTGACCAACTTTTCGACCGCGTCAGCACCAGCCATAGCAGCCATTTGAACCAGGATCGGCCACCGGTTCGGCAAGATCTGGGTACGAAGCAGGATCGAAAACCAAAGGCCGCTGCGTGGAGCGGATAGCCACTTGCGACCGTAGCTTCCCCGCCCGCTGGTCTGGCTTTCAGCGAAGATCACCAGACCCTCAGCAGCACCCGAGAGGCCGGCTTGACGGATCCGATCGTTCGTAGACGATGTCTCCCGAAAAACCAACACGTCGCGACCGATTGTTGTTGTACGAAGCCCTGCCAGGATCGCCTCAGGTATAAGCAACTCTGGCTCCTGCGCGATTGAGATTGTTTTTTCGGTTCGGTTGAAAATGAATCCGCACCGCTGCAACGACTCCACGAGAATTGGAAAGTCTGCCGAGCGAATGGACGTTCGCTCAAATATTTCCGCCAGTACGGCCTCAGAGCCAATCGGCCATAACAGCCGAAGCAGCTCGATCTCTTTCGGGTTACGCAGCTGCGAGCTCAAGTGAGAAATCAATCGCTCTTGCGGAATGGGTCAGCTGGCCCACCGAAATAAAATCGACACCGGTCTCGGCAATCTGGCGCACATTCTTCAGGGTGACGCCGCCACTGGCTTCGAATTTGAGTCCCGGTCTCCTGAATGAAACGCACGCCCGCAACTGTTCCGGAGACATATTATCGAGCAGAATCACATCAACTGCCGTCAGCAGCACAAATTCGCGCACCTGATCGATGGAATCGGCTTCCACTTCGATTAGGACGTCGGGGTGAGTCTGTCGAACGGAGCGGATTGCAGCTTCGAGCTCGGGCTTCGCCAGTAGATGGTTATCCTTGACCAACACACCGTCGTAGAGCCCCATCCGGTGATTTCTCCCCCCGCCTGCTCTCACAGCGGCTTTCTCGAAGGCGCGGAGACCAGGGGTGGTCTTTCGCGTATCCAGAATCACCACCCCAGTGCCATCTACCGTCGCAACGAACTGAGACGTCAACGTCGCGATTCCGGATAGGCGCTGGAGAAAATTCAAGGCGACCCGCTCGCCGGTCAAAATACTTCTGGTCGAGCCTGACAACTCGATCACGGTTTCGCCCGGCTTTCCGATAGATCCATCGGGTAAAGCGGTTACAAGTCTCAGTGCTGGGTCAATTTTGTGAAAGGTCTTGCGCGCCACATCAACACCGGCAATCACACAGGATTCCTTCGCGAAAATTCTGCCCTTGGAAATACGCTGCTCCGGTATGAAGTAGAGGGACGTCAGGTCGCCGGAACCGACATCTTCATGCAGAGCGATTTCGACCGGATCCAACAATGGAGTGTCCATCAGAATGACGCTACACGGGTTGAGAAGCTGTGCAAAGAGGACGTTCAGCGTTCGGCGTTCTCCGTTCAACGCAATGGTCCGCGCAAGGGCGGTAGGGCGAGGCTCGGCCCGAGCCGCGGCGCGTGACGCAAGTAGGCGAAGCGTCCCGCTTTGCACTCTCGGAACTAAGCAAACCGGGACGGGTCGCCTACGTCGTACCTCTTGGCCTCCCTAGTTCTGGCGGATAGGGAGTTTTATTACAAATGTTGCGCCGGCCCCTGGTTCGCTTTGCACGGATACGGATCCACCGTGGGCTTGCACCGTGTGTTTCACGATCGACAGGCCGAGACCGGTGCCGCCGGCGTCTCGCGACCTGTCCTTGTGGACGCGGTAGAAACGCTCGAAGATATGCGGCTGGTCGCTCAACGGGATACCAACGCCATCGTCGTGCACGCTGATAGCAGCAGTACGGCCATCACTACGAACCTCAACAGTGACTTTGACGCCAGATTTGCCGCAATGCCTGAGGGCATTCTCCACCAGATTGTGAATCGCCTGCTCTATTCGGAAACCGTCGGCTTCAATCCGAGGAAGATGCTTAGGCACATTGATTGTCACAGATGCACCGCTCTCGCGAATTCGTGAATCCAGGCGTTCCAGAACTCGGTTCATGCTTTCGACAAGATCGACCGTCTCGAAATGGAGACTGATTTTCCGGGACTCAAGCTGGGAAAGCGCCAGAAGATCTTCGATCAAGAGATTCAGGCGCTGGGCATGCTTGTGCATCGTCTTTAGGAAGCGGAGGTTAGTTTCCTGATCTCCTCCCCCTTCGATGAGTGTTTCGAGATAACCGGTAATAATCGCCAGAGGTGTTCGCAGCTCATGGGAGACGTTCGCCACAAACTCCTTCCGGACAGCTTCCAGTGACCGGATCTGGCTGACATCGTGAAAAATCACCAGGGCTCCGGTCAGCGATTCATGTTCACGCGGCCGCAGACTGACGGAGGTGACCTGGAAATGCTTAAGCTGGAACTGATCTCCTTCCCGGATCTCGGCTTGCAATTCCGCCGACCGTGGTTCCTCTGTATCCAGCGTCTGCTGGATAACCTGGTGCAGAAGGTGGTTTCTGAACACTTCCATCACCGTTCTATCCACCGGCGGCTTTGGCAGCGAGAACATCTGATGAAGGCGTTCGTTCGTCAGCCGGATCCGCAGGTGGCTGTCGGCGATCAGAACACCCTCGACCATGCTGGCAAGGATAGCGCGCAGACTGAAGTCTTCGTCTGCGATTTGTCGCGTAAACTCTCGTTGCCGCCTCGCCATCTCTCTGAGGTCCTGGTGAATCTCCCGGATGATTCGGGGACCCGGAATGTCATTAGAGAGCGGTCCGTCGGTAACCAGATTGCGCACTTCGCGACGCAAAAGGAGCACTCGGCGCCAGAGCATCATCGCCAGCAATGCAACGGCACCTAACAGGACCAGCCATACGGCGAGCCACCCGATAGTCACGGCTTACTGTTCGTGAGGAATCTGTAACCCTCGCCCCGTACCGTGACGATCCGATTGGCGGCGGGACCTAACTTTTCACGAAGCCGTCTGACGTGGGTATCAACGGTACGAGTATCGATAGCGCTTTTGTAGCCCCAAACATCTTGCAAAAGTGTCTCCCTGGAAAGAGTCCTCCCACGACGCTCGACCAGGACCGCAAGCAGTTTAAATTCGGTAGTCGTGAGGTCCAGTCGCCTGCCGCGGATGGTGATGCCGAAATTTCCCTTGTCCAGACAAAATTCATCCACGATGAGCAGGGACGAATTCTGGACGGCCTGCAGGCGTCGAAGCAGGTTTTGCACGCGCAAAACCAACTCGCGCGGGCTGAACGGCTTCGTAATGTAGTCGTCTACGCCTAGTTCAAGACCCGCAATACGCTCTGAAAGTTCAGCCTTCGCAGTAAGGACCAAGATCGGGATGTCGGAAGTTTCGGCGCCTTTTCGGAGAGCCTTGCAGACTTCAAGGCCGGTCATTTGCGGCAACATTATGTCAAGGACGATCGCGTCGGGCCGAGACTGAGTTGCCGTAGCAAGCCCAGCCGGTCCTGAGAACGCGATTAAAACGTCGAAACCCGCCCGGTGAAGGTGGTATCGAACCAAGTCAACGACATCAGGCTCGTCGTCGACAACGAGAATTGTTTCCCCCATCGGAGGCGGAGGGTACCGAATGCGAGCCGGACCATCAAGACTAGTTGCAAAAAAAAGATCCGGGTTGCGCACGCCAAGGAGTAGAAGTCGAGAGATTCGTGCGCAAACCCGAATCGCCTTAACCGAAGAGTTTAGACAGGCTGGCCAGACCGCCGTTCAAAAGTTTCTTTCTTTCTGAATGATTTTATGATTTTTGAGGAATCCCCCATTTTTGCAACAGCGGGATGTCTTTTCATGGTGAATGCTAAATTATTCGTAGCGTGTGACTTAGGAGCCGAAAGCGGACGCATTATTGTCGGAAATCTGTCGGCCGATCGTATTCAGTTAAATGAAATTCATCGCTTTTCGACCGGGCCTTCGAGGGTCAAAGGCACCTTGCGCTGGGATATTTTAAAATTTTTTGACGAAATAAAACTGGGGTTGATGGCTGTGAAAGCTTCCAACCAAACTCCGGACGGCGTCAGCATCGATGCATGGGGCGTGGACTATGCGTATGCCAGCGATTGGGAACCGTTGCTCTCCTTGCCTTTCCATTACCGGGATAGCCGCACTGATGTCAGCTATCCGGCTATGTTACAAAAGGCTGGACGCAATCAGATCTTTGCCGAGACCGGGCTGCAATTCATGCAGATTAATACCTTGTACCAATTGTACGACGACGTTTTGAACCGGCCGAAAATCCAGGAGGTCGCTGATCATTTTTTGCCAATCGCAGATTATCTTCATTATTTGCTGAGCGGGGAAGCTGTGGCGGAATTAAGTGTCGTCAGCACAACGCAAGTCTATAACCCCAGCAGCAAAGACTGGTCGGAGGCTCTGATAGGCCAACTTGGTTGTTCCCCAACAATTTTTCCTCCGGTGGTATCCTCCGGGACACTGCTCGGAAAGTTGACTGGGGCTGTTGAGGCTGAGGTCGGTCTGTCGGGCTGCCGGGTTTACGCCACCTGCTCGCATGACACGGGTGCGGCCGTAGCCGGTGTACCGGCAGAGGGCAAGAATTGGGCCTTTCTAAGCTCAGGGACCTGGTCACTCCTCGGGGTCGAGGCAGACAACCCGATCATCAACGACGCTTGTCTCTCAGCTAATTTCACAAACGAGCTTGGCTTTGCCGGACGCGTCCGATTCCTGAAGAACATCATGGGCCTATGGCTCTTGCAGGAGACCAAGCGAGAGCTAGCCGCAAACGGCGTGACTCTCGACTACGCCAGTCTGGATGCTGAAGCAGAAAAAACAACGGCGCTTGCCTCGATCGTCTACCCGAACCATGATGAGTTCCTCAAGCCTGGAAGGATGATCGAAAAAATTAGGGAGTTTTGCCAGCAGACCGCACAGCGAATTCCTAGTTCTCCGGGCGAACTGGCTCGCTGCATCCTGGAAAGTCTTGCCCTCTCCTATGCCGACATTATCGATCAGTTGACAGGAACATTCGGCTTCCAGATTGAAGTTCTGCACATTGTCGGCGGCGGTAGCCGGAGCAAGCTGTTGAACCAGTTTTCCGCAGATGCCACGGGGTTGTCGGTGTTCGCCGGTCCGGTCGAGGCTACCGCACTTGGAAACCTGCTGATACAGGCCCATACCGCGGGGGAGCTCTCATCAATTCAAGAAATCCGGCAAGTAATTCGAAACTCGTTTCCCATCGACCGGTTCGAACCTCAACAGCATGAGCGCTGGGCGGCTGCACTCGAACGCTATCAGGAGGTCAAAAGCCTGCATCGCTGACAAATCTTGAAAGATTTGTCAGCGATGCAGGCTCTGGCAGCGAAATCTCCGGCTGCGCCGCTAAATTCCGCTGCTTTTTAGCCCGCAATGAGCTCGCCGGCTTTTACGCGATTTTTTTTGTGGGGCTAGCCCGCAAAAAAAAATCGCGCAAAAGCCGGCGAGCTCATTGCGGGCTAGCGCGTGTCCTGCTTGATGCAGACGAGTAAGAAAGCTTTCTCCGCCTGCCAAATGATCGGAATCACGTAGTTGCGGCTGTCCGATGGAAATTGAAAACGGACATTTTGTCCGGTCGAAACTATCGGTACCGAAATCAAAAAATCTCTGCCGAACTCCTCGCGCGCGTTTCCACTCAGGGTATTGGCGATTTCCCCGACAAGATCGCAAATGACATCACGGTTGATCGGCGTCTCGTTGAGAAATCTCAGAATATTTTCCAGCATCACCCCATTGGCGGTAAAGCAAACCGCGCCATGTGCCTTACCGGAAATGCCGATAATCCCCGTATACTCTAAGAATGGTTTGTCCTCATCCTTGATGAAAGGAGGCTCGATGACGACCCTAACATCCCTCTTGATGGAGTCGAAGTACCTTCGGACGCCATTGATAAAGACCTGGATGTCATTGTCGTCCATACGACTTCAGTCCTCAATCAATAGTTTGAAGGCTTCCTTGAGCTCCGAAGGGTTGATCGGCTTACATAAAAACCCGCTGGCTCCTCTCTTAATCGCGTCAATTGCGGTCGCCTTATCGCGCAGGGCCGAAATGATCAACACGCGTGCCTCCGGATTGATTTCGACGATCTTGTCCAGGCAAGTTAGGCCATCCATGCCAGGCATAGTAATATCCAACGTCACTACATCATGCCGTTTGGCTGAGTACAGTCTCACCGCATCTTGACCGGTCGCGGCCTGATCGACTTCTGTGATTTCTCCGGACTCAAGATCGCGTTCGATCGCTCTTCTGACTACACTCGAGTCATCAACGATAAGAAGTTTCATGCGCTGGGGATTTCTAATCGAAACTCACAAAATTGGCCCTCTTTTGATAAAACGTTCATCAGGCCACCCATTTTTGCTGTCAGATCTCGAACCGCATCTAACCCAACTCCGCGCCCGCCATCCGTTGTGGGTCGGTCCATTGTCGTAAAGCCCGTCTCAAATAAAAGATCTATTAACTGTTGCGCCGTCCAGGTGTCGATCGTTTTCAAACTCGCGTAGCCAAGTTGCACCGCGCGCCGCCGCAATAAATCATAGTTAAGCCCGCGCCCGTCGTCACGCACGGTTAAAATAATTTTTCCATGGTTCTCGGTTAAACGGTGGGCACGTATTTGTATCTCGCCGACCGGATGTTTTCTTTGGGCCAGCCTATCCGAAGGAGGCTCGATCCCGTGTAGCACCGCATTTCTGACCAATTGGGTCATCATCATCTGAACCGGCTCACGCAAGGGATTTGGCAACCTGGCGAGGCCGTCTCTGATCTGCAGGTCGACCCGGACTTGCTTTCCATTTCGCTCTGCGACCTCTTCTGCCAGCTGGACCAAAGGCGCGAAGTCGGTCTGGGCACCGTCGCCAGGCGATTTGCCGAACACCTTCTGCATAGATAGCAGCCTGCCAATCAAATCATGAGTCATCTCAATCTGATCCAGCAGCGAGGCCAGCCCCGTGGTAATCGGCAGGAATTGTTCCCCAGCAAGCGACGCGTTACCACGCACCGTAGCAATCTTTTCCTCCAACTCGTTTGCGAGGTCTTCGAAATAAGAAAGCCGGAGCATCGCGGCGTTCCCTTTGATCAGGTGAATCGCGCGAGAAATTTTTTGTAACAACCGGAGGTACCGTTCAGAACGCTCCTTGCTCGATTCATCCACGTGACTTCCATATTGCTCTGCCTCCAGGAGACTCAGCATCCTGATTATCTCGGACTTCGCGTGATTCAAAAACTCCGCGAGAATTGGCGGATCCAGGTGCATGATCCCAAACAACATTTCAATCTGCGACTTAGCCTTGGTTTCGTTTTCCTTGATTTGCTTGGTCAAGGCGATCCGAGAGGTCAAGTCCAGGGTCGTCACCATGATTTGCGTCGTTTTCCCACCTTCGACGACTCGGTTAAACCGGAATTCCAAAAACTTACTGCGGTAGGTCCCCTTCGCCCGAAGAATCTGATATTCCATTTCACTCAAAGGGTTTGTCTGCTGGATCAGCTGTTCCTTGATGCGAGGGTTCAGCAACAGCTCAAGATAGTGCTGCGTCGCTAACAAAGTTTCATCGCTCACGATCGGTTGAAGGCCAGACTCCGGAGCCGGGCGAAGCAGATCCAGAAAGGAAATCCCGTCGATCTTGCGCTGGAAAATCTCTTCGGTGACTTTCGAATAACCGGGTTGAATTATGAAATCAGGACCCATCAAGAATAAGCCCTCGTTAACTGTCTGGAGGATTTTGTGAACCTGGCGATTCCGCTCTTCCACCTGGTCGATCATGTAGTTGAATCGCTCCGCCAGGAATCCAATTTCATCCCGGCTGGAGATCGGAGCCCGAGCCGAGAGGTCTCCCGACCCGATCCTTTCGGCGGTGTTGACCAACTGTACGATCGGCCCGGAAAGGAGGTGCCCGAAAGCTAAAGCGGCCAATATCGCGACAATCAAAATGATGAATCCCCCGAACGCGATCAGGCGGGTCAGATGGACAGCCGGAGAAAACGCTTCATCAGTGCTAATAGTTATGACTAATCCCCAGTCCAACCCTGGTGTACCCAGCTGTTTATAAACCCCGAGTGATTCCCGGCCGATATCATCAAAGAAAGTAACCTCGCCTTCGTTGGACAACATCTGATCAGAATAGATGTTCTCTACCGCCGTGTTGTGCAACGCAGCCCCCAAAATCGAGGTGAGAGGCCCCGGAGAACCGTCCGGCTCGAACGACAGGGACTTCATCTTCTCCGGCATCTCCTTCACGAATCGGGATTCGGTACGCAGCCTCAGGTCCGGTCCAACGATGTAAGCCTCCCCGGTCT
>JAFAJU010000091.1 GCA_019236035.1 Verrucomicrobiota bacterium
AGGGAGGATGTGGCATGACAAAGGCCACTTGGCAGGGTGGATGCGGCATGACAAAGGCCTCTTGGCGGGGTGGGTGCGGCCTGACAAAGGCCACTTGGTAGGGGGGATGCGGCATAACGAATGCAAGCTGTGTTTTTTGGTGATCGCTGGCCAGGAAGGATCCGACGCCGGCTAGACCAATAGCAGCAATAATGAGTAGTTTTTTCATAGTTCCCGATTTACGACCTTTTTCATTTTGCGCACGTAAAAAAGTATCCGTGCTCCAGACTTTGTGTGACAAGCGAGCACCGGACTACGCAATAAGTCCTAGATTCGAAGAGGTTTAGCAGCGAAACCGCGACCGAGGATAGCGTGGGCTGAGATCGCTGTGGATTTTCAAGAGCTGGCGGTCCAAGCTGTACGGGCGCAAAAAGAGCTAACTGGCCGCGGCCCGGAGGGTTGCGTTAAAAATGGGGGCGCCTCGATTAGCACGGACTCCTGCACCATTAGATGCGAGACGGCAGACTAACCACTGGCCACAACACTCGCTCTATGATTGCTATATCTGCAGGTTGGCTCGCGGTATATTCTGGGAACTTTTGGCCAATAAATCGGTCAAAGCCATCGCAAGCTGAGAGGCACCTAAAGCGACATTCTCCGGAGTCGGTTCCCTGCCGTGAACCAGATCCCTTTCCACGGCGTAAGAGATTGGCAACGAGCTGAGCAGTGCTTGTGCATAGAAGTCTTTGTAGGTCATACGCACACTTAAATGCGGAATGAACCAAGCCTGTTCAACCTAAATCCCAGTCGTTCTTTATATATTTCAAACCGAACTCCGAAGTTAGGGGCATCGTGCTCGTGCTCCGGCGGCTAGGTACTGGAGGGCTACGCTCCAGCGCCAGCGCGTGGCTCATCGCAATTCCACCGATTTACTTGGCTTAGGCTGCCGGCCCGCCAAACCAGACACCAAAGGGCGGCAAAACGATCTTGCCATCTTCGAGCTCGGCATCGAAGCCGTGCCCGTCGATCGAACGCCAATCGCTAGCAACCGGTTGTGAAGCGGTCCGATTAGAAAAGTTGAACACGCAGAGAATTCGTTCACCCTTCCAGGCTCGCTCAAACGCCAGGACCGGTTCGTTTGACTCGACAAACGCGATATCGCCTCGGACCAGGGCAGGACGTTGCTTGCGCCAAGCCAAAAATCTCCGGAAAGCATGCAGGACCGAATTGGGATCTCTATCTTGTTCGTTTACTGCCAGGGCCAAATGTTCCGCTGGAATTGGCAGCCACGGCTTAGCTGTGGTGAAGCCTCCGTTCGGTAGCTGAGAAGACCAGGGCATAGGCGTTCGACACCCATCGCGACCCTTATAATCGGGCCAGAACTCGATCCCAAACGGGTCACGTAAATCCGCGAAAGGGATTTCAGCCTCGGTCAGCCCAAGCTCCTCGCCCTGGTAAATGCAAGCCCCTCCCCTGAACGACAACAGGGCAGCGAGCAGCAGCTTGGCTAGGGCGGGATCGTTGCCTTGAAGTTCCGTTAACTGCCCACAGCGGGTCACCACCCGTATGTTATCGTGGTTACTCATCGCCCAGGTCGTCCAGCCTGCGCCAAGCAGCGCTTCCATCCTTTCCATGACCTGCCGCAGGGAAGAAGAGGTAAACGTCCGTTGCATGAGCTCGAAGTTGTAGCAACTATGCAGATGTTCTCCGCTACGTGTGTACTTGGCGCTGACGCTGATCATCTCAACATCTGCGACCTCTCCGATCAGGTATCGGTCGTCATAACGGTTGACGACCGCGCGGAGTTCACCCAGCAACTCCAGCGTGCGAGGCTGGTCCCGGGTGTAAATCAATTCCTGCCAATTAAACGGATTGTTTGACCCGGAAAAGAGTTGAGGCTCACCCGGATTGGGATCGCGCGCAGGGTTGTCTCGTAGTTCAGGATCGTGCGCGAGCGTCGTAATGGCATCGAGACGCAGACCATCGACGCCCGCGTCCAGCCAAAAGCTAACCTCTGAAAACATGGCAGCTACGACCGCCGGATTATGCCAGTTCAGATTTGGTTGCTCGCGGAGATAATGGTGAAGATAATACTGCCTCCGCCGCGAATTCCATTGCCAGGCCGCGCCGCCGAAGATCGAGAGCCAGTTATTTGGAGGGGTACCGTCGGGTTTCGGATCGGCCCAGACATACCAGTCCGCTTTTGCGTTCGTCCGGTTCTCGCAGCTCTCCTGAAACCAAACATGCTGATCGGAGGTATGCGCCAGGACCATATCGACAACGATTCGAAGACCCCTTTCGTGCGCGGCAGCAAGCAGAGCAGCGAGATCTGAATTGTTCCCAAAGATCGGATCAACGGCTCGATAATCGGAAACGTCGTAGCCGAAATCACGCATCGGCGACTTAAAAAATGGTGAGATCCAAATCGCGTCAACACCTAAACCCGAAATGTAATCGAGCTTCCGGATAATACCTG
>JAFAJU010000139.1 GCA_019236035.1 Verrucomicrobiota bacterium
CATTTTCAACGCAACCCTCCGGGCCGCGGCCAGTTAGCCGTTTTTCGGCGTTGCTTGCTCCTTACGTATCAATTCAGATATGCTCGTCGCTCGCGCCTTGAAAAATAGCCAACTGACCTGCGGCGATAGCACCATTATATGCGAGACGGCACACTAAGCAATCGAATGGCCCGGAGGCTTGCAGGGATCCTTGGATGTTTCGGGCTCTTGTTTGGGGTGTTTGGTGCGCATGTTCTCCGAAGCTCCCTGGAAAGCCACGGGACCGCCGAATACTGGCGAACGGCAGTTCTCTACCATCTCGTGCAAGCCGTGGCGCTCCTGGCCTTGAGCGGTTGGCGCCCGGTTCCCCGATTTGCATTTTATCTGATTCTCGGTGGGGTCACCGTTTTCAGCGGATCGTTGTATGCCTTGGCGTTATCTAATTTGAAGTGGTTTGGTGCGATCACACCGGTTGGTGGCCTTGCCATGCTATCCGGTTGGCTGGTCCTGGCACTCGCGAGAGGCCCGCGCACGGGCCTCCTGTAACTCCTGAACTCCTGCAACTCCTGAGTTCTTCCCTTACTTCAACCTCTCTTCGGCTTCAGCCACATATTGCCGATCCTCGGCATCGCTGGGTTTGAGCTGTTTGACCTTCAGCCACTCGGCTTTGGCTTCCTGCCGTCTCCCCATCGACTCTAGTGCCTTAGCGTATTCGGCGTGATTTATGATGCGCTGGGGTCCAGCAGCAATCGCTTTTTGAAAATATTCGATGGCTCTTTCTTTCGATGCCGGAGGTAATTGACCATACAACGCTTGGGCGATGCCCTTTAAAATGGGATTCAGCGTGGCCATGTCGAAATTCCAGCGGGCCAGAATGAGCAAAGCCACGTCATTCTTCGGATTCAGCTCGGCACCCTTTTCCGCCTCGGACTTCACGACCTTGGAGTATTCCATCTTGGTTTTGTTGTCTACGAAGTCGGTCATCTTGCCATAAGCGATGGAGAGACAGACATGCGCGTCAGAGTTGTCGGGCGCTTCGTGGACGGCCTTCTTCGCATATTCCAGGCATAGATTTGCATAGTGCAGCTTTTCCGATCGATCTTTCGCGGCGTCGATTTTGTCTGAATAATCTTGCGACAATTTGATGGAAACGTCGGAACTATTCGGGCTGATTTTTTCCGCCTGTTTCAGCACGTCGATTGCGGCATCTGACTGTTCCTGTGCATCAAGCTGATCGGCTTTGCGAATCAACGCAGCAGCATCCTGGCTTTGTCCAATCGTCGCGAGGAGAGTCGAGCAGATCGCGGTTGTGACGAAGAGCATACGCATGATCTACGATCGGGGTTGGAAAATGTTTTGCAAGACGAGCCTGGATAGAATCCCGTTGACAGGCTGAAAGCTTAACCATAGATTGCGGGCCATTTTTCGGGAGAACATTCGTGAAGACGTTTTCAGCCAAGGCGAGCCAGATAGAGCGGAAATGGTATATCGTCGATGCGACGGACCGGTCGCTCGGTCGTGTGGCCGTGACGGTGGCAAAACTCCTTCGTGGGAAGGGGAAGCCGATATTCACTCCGCATGTTGACACCGGCGATTACGTGGTGGTCATCAACGCCGAAAAAGTTCGTCTGACCGGCAAAAAGGAAGTTCAGAAGACCTTTATGAGTTTCTCGGGTTATGTCGGCGGACACAGGTCAGAGACCGCGGAACACCGCCGGCAACGCCGACCGGAGCTCTTGATTGAACATGCGGTCAAGGGTATGATCCCGCACAATCGTCTGGGGCGGGCGGTTTTCACAAAACTCAAAGTTTACAAGGGCGATAAGCATCCACACGAAGCCCAGCAGCCAATCCCCGTTCACTAATCTTCTTTCATCACTATGTCAGAGATATTTGCCGCCACGGGTCGTCGTAAGACGGCCGTCGCACAAGTTCGAATTTCTCGCGGTTCCGGTAAGATCGAAGTGAACGGGCGTCCGTTGGAAGAGTATTTCCCGACCCCGTCGCTGCAATTCACTGTGCTGAAGCCATTCGAGGTGACCAAAACGAGCAACTCTTTCGACGTTAAAGTTAAGACGAGCGGCGGGGGAATCACCGGCCAAGCCGGAGCAGTTCGACTGGCTATCGCGCGAGCCTTGCTACAACAGGATATGGCCATGCGACCCGCGTTGAAGGAAGAAGGCCTCCTGACCCGTGATCCGAGAATGAGGGAACGTAAGAAATCGGGACAACCCGGCGCCCGTAAGCGGTTCCAGTTCTCGAAACGGTAGGCGCGTTTTGGTCGCAACCCGTTGGCGCCACAAAAGCAGCGGAATGGTCCGGCGTAGCCGGAGGATTCTGTTTCCTGAGCCTGCATCGCTCACAAATCTTCAGATTTGTGAGCGATGCAGGCTAGTTGCTTTCCGACTGTCGCCTCGGTAGCTTGGAAACAACGATGTCTGGTTCAAAGATAGATCCGTCGCTGCACCAGGCTAAGAAGCCAGAGTGGATCAAGGTTCGGCTGCCTTCCAACCCCACCTTTTTCTCAACCAAAGCTCTGATCTCGGATCTTCGGCTGCACACCGTTTGCGAATCTGCCCAGTGTCCGAATCGATGGGAGTGCTGGAGCCAGGGAACCGCTACATTCATGATCGCCGGTGAACGGTGTACCCGGGCGTGCGGTTTTTGTGCCGTCTCCACCGCCAGGCCTTTTGCCTTGGATAAGGATGAACCTGCACGGGTAGCCGAAGCGGTCCGTCGAATGAGGCTGAAGCATGTCGTCATCACCGCGGTGGCGCGCGACGATCTGGCAGATGGGGGAGCGAATCACTTTGCTGAGAGTATTCGAGCGATCAGGGAAATCGATCCGGAAATTGTGATCGAAGTTCTAACTCCGGACTTTAATGGGAGAGAGCACGCTCTCCGGCTCGTTCTGGAGGCGCAACCTGACATCTTTAATCATAATCTGGAAACGGTAGAGCGCCTGACGCCTGTCGTGCGGTCTCGAGCGAAGTATCGATTATCCCTGCAGGTGCTGCGACAGGCGAAGCGACTGGATCCGGACGCAGTGACGAAGAGCGGAATAATGCTTGGGTTAGGGGAGACTGAGGCGGAACTATTCCAGGCCATGGATGATTTACGCGAGTCGGATGTGCAGGTCTTGACGCTCGGTCAATATCTTCGGCCGACTCCGAATCATCTGCCTGTTATCGAGTACATCCGCCCGGAGGCGTTCAAGCTGTATAAAGTAATCGCGGAGCAAAAGGGGTTTGAGTATGTGGCTTCCGGTCCACTGGTCAGAAGCTCTTACCACGCCGCTGACTACCATCCGACGCGAAAACGCCGGGAACGGTAGGAAACGCCGAGAACGCCGGGAGCGCCGAGAGCGCCGGGAGCGCCGAGAACACGCGATAACGTAGGAAACGTTCGGAAACTCACGGCCCTTCAACCGGTCTTCGCGGTGGTACGTGACGACCCGAAGGACAGGGCGGCGTTACTACCAGGGCTCGGGTAGGCGACGCTATGGCGCGGCCCTTTGATGATGTCACGCGCCGCGGCTCGGGCGGAGCGGCTCGACTGAGCTCGCCGAAGTCCTCGCCCTACCGCGCCGCCCTTTGATGCGTCACGCGCCACCCACGCGATCTATGATGCGGCGCCTCAGCCTTTCCGGCGTTCTCGGGCGTTCTCGGCGTTTCCTGTCCCGGCGTTTTCCCACCCTCAGTGCGAAGTCGTTCCGCTTGCCGGTTTTGCGGTGGAGAACTCCTTCTTCAACAGCTCAACGATGGCAGCGATGCCAGTCTGCCGTTTTTCCTGGACCTCATGTGCGAGCTGTTCCTCTAAACGGTGTCTTTCCTGCAGGTAACGCTTGCGAAACAACGCGCGCTGTTCATCGTTCAGCTGCAGCCCCGATTTCTGATAGGCCTCATTGATCGAAGCCTCCTGTTTCTGCCGTTGCACCCGTTCCCTTTGGCGCAACACTTCTCGCTCGTCCTGACTGAGTTCCTGCCAGCGAAGGAGATTCAGCAGGACCTTCTCCTGTTGTTCCGGTGTAAGCTGATCAAAGGCTTTGCGCAACAGTTCGAACCGGCTTGGGCTCGTTGATACGGACGGGGTCGCCTGCGGTGCTGCGGTGGACGTCGGTGAGGAGGATGCAAGCTGTGCCTGACTCTCCGCGACTGAGAAAACTATGAAAGTCAATGAGACGAAGAATCTAACCATACGGAAGATTCCTCGGAGGAAAGCGCAGAATCCAGGTCGGCTATCAACTCGAGGTCGCTTTGCTCATTCTGTGTGACAATTATTGGTTTAGACTCAGTCTTGTGGTCCAAGCGAACACTGAAAACAGTCAGAAAAACCGCCAGGGCGCCTGCCACGGCCCCAGGCAGACCGAATCGCAGCCAATTCGTCCAGAACATGCGCCGGTCCTCTTTCAGCTTCCGGACCGAAGCAACTACCTTGGCGGCAAAAAAATGGGAAGGCTGGTCGTGTTTCGCCCTCCCAAGCAAGCGCCAAAGCTCATCCCGTTCTGGATCGTTCATTGCGTTGAATTGAACACCACAGATTGCCTAAAGTTTCACTCGGACCAAGCGCCCGTTT
>JAFAJU010000309.1 GCA_019236035.1 Verrucomicrobiota bacterium
GATTCTTCAGGGTTTAGTGTGGGACAGAAAAACGCGTTCACTTACGATGGAAGCTCTTGACCATGAAATGGTTTGAGAGAACAGCCCAGGGCTTCAGCCCTGGGTTAAGGCCGTTGGAAGATCCGCCCTGAAAGTGGCGGCCGACGAGCGTTCTCGGGTCAATCGCGTATTGTCCTGCCAGTCGAGCCCAACATCGGGTGCCACTTTCAGGGCACATATCCGGACTCGTTGACCCAGGGTTAAAACCCTGGGCTATTCTCTCAAACCATTTCATGGTTAAACACAGATCATTAGTTGTTTCACACGCTAAATCCGTAAGAAGCCTTACTGCTCACTTCATAGCCGATAGTCTCCCCAATACCGCTCGATCCGGAGCGAACCGATCAATCGACCGGACTCCTCTAATGCCTCTGCAATGGAGTGATAAAGATCAATTATATCAAGAAACCGGAGCGATGCTTCAGGAGGCAACTGTCCAAACAAATTCTGGTCTCGAATTTCTTGTACGGCATGATCCATGTTCCTCAAAGCTCCTCGAACGGTGGGAAATTCTTGCCGGCAATCGCCTCTGCGAAAGCATTCAGCGAAAGCGTCTAACACTTGCTGAAACTCGACTTCCACAGAAGCAAAACAAGGCTGTAATATCTCCTGGGCAATCGCCGGCATGAGAGCGCGCCGAGAGATCAACTGGCCGATCCGGCTGACTAGTCGCTGCAAGCTCCGAACGATCTTGGCGAGGTTCACCTTTTCTTCTTCTGGACACCCGGCCAACTTGATTTGACGAAGCGTTCCCAGAGCCTCGACCGGTAGATCGGTAAGCTGGATCATGATTTTCTCGCGGCCCGGGTCACCGGCAAGTAAGCCCTTCATCTGCGCAAAAAGCGTAATCAGCGTGTCTCTAAGTAACGTCTGTGGCAAAAGGGGCCAAATCAGCCTGCTGACCAAGGTCGCGATCCACAGCCCGCAGATAGTTCCTAGAAAGGTGTCAATGATCGTTTGCGATGATACCGGAACCTGGGGATTCATGGCGACAAATGCACTCGTAGTTAGAAATGTAAATTCGATCCAGTAGGTAACACCCGTGATTTTTGCCGTAAAGAACCCGGTGGCGAACAAAAGCAGAAACAAAGTTATGTTCATAGCCGTATAACTGGCTAGCAACGGCGTTAAAAATAGCAGCAACGCAGCACAGCCGGCTAGGAGCAGCGAACCACAAATCGCGCTTTGAAAACCTCGTAAGTCACTACTACCACCCAAGCGAAAAAAGGTTCTCCGCAAAACCACGAACAACCAGGCCCAAGTTGGAAGATTTGCTGCCCCGGGGGGATGAATCCATTTCAGGCAAACGATGGCAATCACTGCAGCCAAGCTACCCTTGATTCCGATTTTCACCCAAAACCAATCGATCGTGGGAAGAAGGTTCCACTGTGCCTTTTCTTGCGGCACTGGTTGGCCGACACGAGGTAAGTCTTCAATCGCGCTTCGGATATTATTCAACTCATCTCTTAACCTGCGCAGTACGGCGACTTCGCCGGCAAAATCCATGGCCGTTTGCAGTGGTGCTTTCAGCAACATCCCCTGCGCCCTTATCTCGTTCACCTTCGCCGCAAAAGCAGCAAATGCTTCGTTGATCCGGCTAGACGGCAGCCTTTTGCCAGGCGAGCTAAACTTGATCAAATTCTCAATCTCATCGGAGATCGCCGTGAACAGGGATTTCAATTCAGACTGCACATGTTCAAGAAACCACGCCTCCCCCCGGTGCCGGTTCAGAGCGAGCCCAGCGTGGAACAGATTGTTCAGAGCGACCAGGAAAACGCCATAATTTCCCAACCGGGCAGAGAAGAGCGCGCTTTCACGTCCCCCTGCCTGGAACAAGCTTCTTAACCGTGCGACCTGTTTATCGAAAGCATCCTGCAACTGTTCTATCTCAAAAGGAGCATCCTCTGGATGCAGATAGGTAAATGTATGGATCGAGACGAGCCGGCCGACTGTCTTCAGCGCATCGCGGGCGGCTTCAAAAAACTCTTCCCGCGCATAGCGTGGCCATATCAGAGTACTGATCACCAGCGAACAGATGATTCCAACGAAGATCTCCTCGGTGCGATCAAGACCTACTTGCCAGGCTTGTCCCGGCTTGGTCATTCCATCAGTTACGACGGTGACCGTCGTAAGTCCCAGCAAGAAATAGGCGTACGGCACTTGGCGGGCCCCGACTTGCCCGAACTTGTAACCCGCGAGAGCCATTATGAGGGAAAATACGGGCAAGAAGATCGCGGGAGTCGAGATATAATCACTCACTAGCCACACGCCAACGAAAGCGCCCGCAACCGTGCCGGCCATTCGCATCACCCCTTTGAAAGCAAATGCACCAACGAATTGTCCGCTCATCAACACCAGAACGGTGAGAATTGCCCAGTTATCATCAGGTAAACGCAAGGCCTGCGTACAAAACAGGGCCAGCAAGCCGGCTAAGGCTAACTTAATTCCGTACCGAACCCTGACGTCACCGAACAGGTCCTG
>JAFAJU010000341.1 GCA_019236035.1 Verrucomicrobiota bacterium
CGGCAAGTGGGCATCGGAGCCGGTTGTTGGCTGCAAAACCATGTCACGGTGTGCGGCCCGGTAAAGATCGGAGCTGGAAACCGGTTTCACGCCTGTTGTTCTATCGGGCAACAGACACAAGATCTGAAATATAAGGGGGAGCCGACATATTTGGAAATCGGCGAAGGAAACTCTTTCCGAGAATTTGTAACAGTTAATCGGGCGACGGCGGTTGGCTCGGTTACTCGAGTGGGTAACCGTGGGAATTTTCTGGCGTATAGCCACATTGCTCATGACTGCGTGGTCGAAGACGATGTGATCTTCTCTAACAACGGCACGCTCGCGGGTCACGTGCTGGTTCAGCACTATGCAATCATCGGCGGATTAACTGCGATACATCAGTTTTGCCGAATCGGTAAGCACGCCATCACGGGCGGATGTTCAAAGATCGTTCAGGATGTGCCTCCGTTCATGATTGCGGATGGAAACCCTGCGGTGATTCGAGGTGTAAACGTGGTTGGGCTTGAACGAAAAGGTATTCCCGCGGAAACAATCCGAATGCTTAAAGAATCGTATCGGATCCTTTACCGGTCCAATCTGAATACCAAGCAGGCCGTAGAGGAACTGGAGAAGAGCTTTCCTGGTGTGACTGAAGTTCGTGAGCTGATTCAATTTATTGAGACGAGTGAGCGAGGGATTATCCGGTAGTACTGTTTCCCGTTTCTCGTGGGCTCGGCGCGGATGGCCAACAGATCGAGGACGAGCCCGAGCACGAGCCCGAGCACGATGCCCCTAACTAACTTCGGGGTTTGGGGTGAAGCCACGTTCCGCGGCTCGGGCGGAGCCTCGCCCTCCTACCAGCTTCGCTTCACCCTACCGCGGAGCCTCGTCCCTACCGCCCTACCATGGGCCGGTAAATGAGGTCGACGATGTTGCGCACATATTGTTCGTCGGTCAAACCGGTGAGGCTTTCCTCGGGGAAAGGCGCAACTGGGCGCAAGTAATCGGCAAGTTGCCTGAACAATTCGAGCCGGGAATTCGGCTCGAGACCGTCGCGGCGGACAACGGCTTCGAGCGCTAACCGGGCTTCGCCTGGCGAAATCGACTTTCGCAACTGAGCGGCCAAGTGAGAATGGCTCCGCAGCGAGTTTAGCGTTCCGCTGAATAGCAATTCCAGATCGGGTATTTTTTCGGGAACGGCATAGATCACGACGGTGTTTGCTGCAAAGTCACCAAGGCGTTGAAATTTGGGGGAAAGGACGCAACAGATCCCGCCTACGGCGTAGAATGCTGGGAGAAGGTCCACGAGCCGCAGCAGGTTTCTGATCACAATCTGAGTCGGGCGCAGCCGCAGACCTTCGGCATCGACCACTCGGATTTTGAGAACGCGTTTTCCAAGAGTCTGGCCGCGCAAAAACCATTCCAAAAGGATCGAGTAGCCAACCGTGACGATGAAGTAGCACACAGTTCGAGCGGCGAGCGCAAGGTCAGGGTTAACAATCGCTGTCAGCAAAAGAACCTGCGCGATCAGGCTGGAAATCAGGCAGATAGCCGCAAGGTCAATAGCAAATGCCAGGAATCGCGTCACTGGCCCGGCGAGTTGTTGGGCCAGGCATATTCCTTCCGGAGTCTGAATGATGAGTTTGTTGGTTCGCATTTGGGGAGCAGGCTGGAAGCTTATGCGACAGATGATCCTACAGCTGGTGCCGGTTCCCTGCCGGCAAAGATCAAAAATGCGAGGAGCGTCACCAGTTCGATCAGTCCAAAAGCGATCTTGAACTGATAGGGCAGAATCGGCTCGTGATACTGGGAGAGAAACGCCTCCACTAACCCTGCCCAGATCAGCAGAAGGGCGGCGCCCGAGATGAGGGTTACGAGGGACCCGGCGATCGAACGCAACCGCTGACTTACGCTTTCCTTGGAATTCCAACCGATGAGCGCCTGACCCAGCAAAAGTCCGGCTTGGCCCGCGATGAGGATAGCCGGGATCTCCACCACGCCGTGCGGCAGCAGCCATCCCATGAGAAACACTGACTGACCAGCTCGCACATAGTCGAAGATGACGGCTCCAAGAATTACTCCATTGTAAAACAGCAAAATCAGGGTGCCGATCCCCCAGGTTACGCCTAGGGCTAAGGCCAGGATCGATACTTGGGTATTGTTCGTCATCAACACCGCAGAGAAGCGGCCTTTAGCAGTTGCGAGCATTTGGTTCGGTTTGCTTTCCTCTTCTTTGACTCTTTGGGAGGGGTTCTCCAGCAGATGCGGGAACGGGGCTATCGCAGCTTTTGCATCCGGATCGAAGGCGACTGCACCGCCGCCGAACAAGCCTCCTAGTATGGTGAGTGCGAGAGCAGCCAGGAAAAACCGGAAATGCTTGCGAAACGTCTGTGGAAATGTGCGAAACAGCCAACGACGTGGAGACCATGTATCAGTCCTGGACGGCACGTCCTGCATCTCCGCATAAGCTCGGATGAGCAGCGACTCAAGAGAGCGAACCAGATTTGGCTCGGCAGCAAAAGTGGAGATTTTGATCAGTCCGGCGCCGGTGCGCTCGTACAAATAATGGAGGCGTTGGACTTCGTCGAGGGTCAGGTGGGTGATGGTTTGGTTTTCCACACGTTTAAGCATTTCATCCAGCTCCTCCCAGGTTGCGCGCTCGCGGGCGATGAACTTTTTTAAATCGACAATCATAAGACTTGTCGGCGTTTCAGATCCATATAGTAGCTGACGAGTCTAAGCCCGAGTTGATCACTTGCGACGACGTGAAACTGAACACCTTTCTGGGCCAGTATCCGCTGCAGGCTCTGTAGCTTAACCCAGCTCAGGTGGCCGCCGAGTTTCAGATAAATCTCCTCAGGGTTTTGCACTGTTCCCTCGCTAAACAGCGGCTGGACGGAGGGAGGCGCGATCATAACTGCTAAAATAACGTGCTGTCTGGATAGTAGTTCTGCTGTGCCGATAAAATCCTCGGCGACGACCGGATCATCGAGTGAAGTCAGAAATACGATCAGAGAACGGCGCTTGATGCGTTGCTTCAGTGTCGCCGCGATCTCAGCAAAGTCTGGTGTTACGGTTTGCGAGGTCAATGAGGTGGCCAGATCCCGGCAAACTCTGAAATGAGAGGAGCCATTTCGGGCTTTGACGAGGTGATCTACCTTGTCTGAGAACGAGATGAACCCGAACCGGTCACCTTGCCGCTCTGCCGCAACGCAAAAAAGGAGCGCCGTGGAGATGGCACGATCCAAATGAGTCGTGGTTTTCTGCGGGCTATCTGCCAAGAAAATTTCTCGGAGCCGCCGAGCGCTGAGGCGCGACGTATCGAGTGCCAGATACACTTCCTTGGATCGCTCGAGCTGAAACACTTTAGTAACAGGTAACTGACGTTTTGCGGTCGCTTTCCAGTGAATTTCGTCGAACGCATCGCCACGCTCGTATTCCCGTAATTTTTCAAATTCCCTGCCTCTGCCGATTTGGGGTTGGGCGTGCATCCCGATCGCGCCGCGTTTCAGGAAGTGTGCAATCCTTTTTCCTTCCAGGAGCAGATTCGGATAGATGCGGACATCGCAATGAACCTTCCGCCGGTCCCGGTGAATCCAGAAGCCGAATGGGGAATTCCAATCAAAGTATAGACTCTCAATCAGAAAGGATCCGCGCGCGGTTCCAATGAAAGGAATTACTAGCAGACGTTCGGATGCCGATCGGCCTAAGGGGAGGGCGGCTTGCTCGCTGTCCGGCTCGAGCCCATCCGGAAAGATCACGGCTAAACGCACAGCACCGTTACGCAAACCTGGAAACTGTGCCCGCACCTTCAATTCAGTGCGTTTGTCCCGGATCCCCGAAACAGTTTCGGGCAAGGAGAACTCAAGATATCGAAAGCGGCCCAGGCCCAGCGCGAGATCGACAGCTGCAACAATGAGCACGAAACCAATGAAGAACAGCGCGATTGGAGTGGACGCTCGGTTCAATCCCGCGATCGTGGCCAGCGGCAGCGTGACGAAGAGCAGCAAAAGAACCAGTCTCAACCGGGGTGCGATCATCTTGGAACCGGGACTTTCTCGAGAATTCGACGCACAACCGAGGTCATTTCAGTTCCCTCAATTTCGAACTCTGGGCGCAAAATCAGGCGGTGTTCCAGGACTGGCTGGAACAAGGTCCGCACGTCGTCGGGGGTCACAAAGTCCCGGCCGTCCAATGCCGCGTGCGCGCGACTGGCCAGCAGCAGCGATTGAGTCGCCCGCGGACCGGCACCGACCAGAACGCTATCATGTCTCCTAGTTTCGCGAGTGAGATCCACCAGGTAAGTTAACAATTCGGATTTTACAAGTACCTGGGCTAACGCATCACGCAGCCGAGGAAGATCAACTTCACGAACTACCGTGTTAACATCTCCGCGGTTGAGAACTAACTCGGGCGCTTGGTCGCCTAACATGCGTTCTGCCAGGTTCAGCTCTTCGTCCCGCTCCGGCAGGTCCATCCGAATCTTGAGCATGAACCGGTCCTTTTGTGCTTCCGGCAGAGTGTAAGTTCCTTCGTACTCAATGGGATTCTGGGTAGCGAATACCGTAAAGTTTGGCGACAGATCGTACGTCACGCGATCGACTGTCACCTGACGCTCCTGCATAGCCTGCAGCAAAGCGGATTGAGTTTTGCTCGGTGCGCGATTAATTTCGTCGGCGAGCAGGAACGTGGTAAAGACCGGTCCCGGAACAAAGTTGAACTCGTTTTTCTGCAGGTTAAATATGTTTGTTCCAATAATGTCAGATGGCATCAGATCTGGCGTGAACTGTATTCGATTGAACAGAGTGCCTAAAGTGTGCGCCAGTGTCTTCACTAACAAGGTCTTGGCTACGCCGGGTACTCCCTCCACGAGCGCATGTTGATTTGTAAAAATCGCGATAAGAGACAGGTCGACCGCTAGCCGTTGGCCGATGACAACTTTGGCCACCTCGGCACGGGTTCGAGTTAAAATTTCTTTCAGCTCGTCCAGGGTTTGATTCATTGGTTTTCGTTCAGGAGAGTCGTCAACTGGTTATATTTTTCGACGATCGGTTCTCCCCGGTCCGGCCCGGAACGGAACCTTTCCAGTGTGGCAAGCTGCGCTGGGGTGGGCCGAGCTGTCTTCAGCCAAGTTTCGATGCAGAGGCTAAACAGATCTTTCTGAAGAATCGTGCGCCGCAAGAGGTTCAAAAACGCCTGCTCGGAGCTTAAACCTTGCACACCAGGAGCGCTTTGATCGGGCTTTCTTCTTGGAACGAGAGTGTACTGACTTTTCCAGATAAAAAGAAGCAGAATAGCGATAATGCTTATGAGTGTCCCTTGTAATCCGTAGCGCAATGCGAGCGTCATGATGCCCGGCCGCTCGGTTAGCCCGAGATGAATCTCTTCAAAGAGAACTTCATGGCAACTGCCGATTAACCAGAGAAGAAGTCCGGTATTTCGATCTACCGCGAGTGCCTCGTTGCTGAGGGGATACGAGTCACTGAGCAGGACAAGCGATCCGCGCGCGAAAGGGCGCTCGACGATTACGTCGCGGTTGCCTTGAGCGGCGATGCCTTTCCACTCCGGCGCCAAATGATCAAAGTAACTGTTGCCAAACCAGCGAACGATTGTCCCGAATTGGCCGGATTTGACAGAAGTAGGATAGAATCCTTTGAGTGGCACCATCTCAGCGCCCCAGCGGCGGATAAGGCTTCGCCAAGAGATAACGGATGGTTCGCTGGTTTTGTCCGATTCTGTGTCGTTATCAGAGTCTTTCCGAGTGGTTTGGCGCCGCTCCGCACGAAGCGCGATGATTAAGCGGCCACCGGTTGCTAACCAATGATCGAACAGCTGAGCATCTTCGTCTGAAACAGTTAGTTGATCTGCGCTGACCCCAGCCACAACCAGAGCCCGGCCTTCGCCTGAAGGTAGGATCTTGGACGACTGCAGCCGTCGGGCTACTCCAACGACTTCGGTTCGCTGCAGGCTGTCATAGATTGCCTTCAATCCCTTGGGATCCGTTCGATAAGTGGAATACTCAGGAAAGCTGTCGCCGGTCTCCAGGCGCCGCTGAAACATTCGCAGACCGAAAAACAGTAAGCCTGCAAGACAAGCGATCAGAACAACGTATGCGGCCGCCTTAGGGATTGGAGATCGCTGCATGCTTTATCCTATCGTAGATGCCGCGGTAGCTTTCCAAGGCCTCGAGCGTGACGCTGTCCCGGCCATACCAGCAGCGTTCAAATCCGAAGCGACTCTGCGCAAATAATGCCAGCAGGTCTGCACGATTTTTCGCTTTTCGACGGAGCTCTCTTTCATAATCGCTATTAGACTTCCATCGCTCTACCGCAATGAATCGGCGCGACGCGAGCAACGATAGAATCGCCAGGAAAAGCGCACGCAGCGCTTGGCGAAATTCACCGGCGGCAATCTTCTGGACGGCCAGCGCAGACCATTCGTCATCTGGAAGTTGATCAGGGGTAACTTCCTCGTCGGCGAGGTTCGGGATCGGAGGTGGACTTGCGGGCGTGGTGCGCCGGGTTGCTTTTAGTCTTCGAAGCCGGATGATGAATAAGATCAAGGCCCCGGCCAGCGCCGCCCAAAGCAGGTACGCGAGCGCATTAAATATCCCGGAAGAGAGTGGTGTGCCTGACGTTGCCGGTGGCGCAAAGGCACGCTTGAAGTCGAAGGTCTGGAGCAGCCATTTCCACAGCCGATCGAGCGCATGCCCGATGGAAAGAAGTGTCTGGCCAATCGAGAAGATCAACTGATCGAGAAACGACTTTTGCTTTGAGCGGTGCGCCGGCGAATAGGGGTCGCGCCAGTTGAATTCTGGATTTTCCAGGACTCGTTCAATCTGCCGATCCAGGGCGGGCTGGGTCAGTGCCGTTGGAGGGGCGTTGCTTGCAACCCCCGTGCCGGAGACGTCCGTGCCGACAACACTCGCTGGGGTGGCAAGCAAAGCCCCTTCAATTGGTGAAAGCAACGCCTCTTCGAGTGGCGCCATGACCACGAGGATGAACGACACCACCTTGAAGAGATGCCAAGCGGGTTTGCTTCGCCTACTTTCGTCAGGGTGCACGAAACACTCCCTCCCTATTTTGGAAATCTTTCAACCTTCTGAGCAGATCCTCCCCGGTGGTCTGGGATTCCCCGTCACAACACCGGATCACGTGGATGGCTTTGGCCAAGAGATCAATGATAAAATGGGCACCAGCGCCCAGGGCGATGATCAAGACTGGTGAGAACATCCAGGTATAACTGCGCGTTAGAAAACTCTCGACACCAAACAGGGCTTTGAGCAGGAACGGTATAGAATAGGTAATCGCACAAAGGTCGAGGAACACGACCAGAGCCAGTAAAGACAGGAGACCATAAACGGTGCAACTCTGCCCGGGCCAGAGACGGGCGAGCTCCCAGCTTTTACGGATGTCGGTCTGTCGGGCGCCCCCGAGCACGGTTAGGTTCTGAAAAAATGCGGATACATAAATGACAGGAAATACCAGCAACCAAGCCAGTGGCCGAGCGAAAAGGCCCAGTGGCTGGAAAGCGATTTGCCTGCTCCAGATGGCCAACATCGTTTTTGGTTTCCACCATCTTTCTACGTTCCCGGTGTAAGCGCGAACGAGTTCGCGGCAACAGAACGCCTGCAAACCTTTCGCCCACGCATAAGCCAGCGTAACCAAAACGGCGGACACGGAGCATTCCGCCTCGGCGCTGCGGCTGTAGCTCATTTTGACGAAAAAGTTGAAGAGCGATAACAAAAAGGGGACGGTTCCTCCGCAGTAGAGCGCATAGACGGTTGCTGGGGCTGCGCGAAGCAGTTGGATGGCTTCCTCGATCAGGGCCAAGCCTGTCCGATCTGTTCTCATTGGCCGAGATTCCGGAGATAGCTGCCGTCGTGTACGTTTGGCGGAATCAACATCAGGAGTTGTCCAATCACATAAAAGAAGAGCCAGGCGATCGCCAGGCCGATTGTCATCCTGATCACGAGCATGAACCGCCCTGCGTTTCGACGGGCAGGTTTGACGCCGGCCGCCATGCTTTGGAGGCAGCTCGAGCAAAGGAATTTTTGCTCATGCTCAGTGACGCATTCCCTGCAGAAGTAGTTTCGGCAAACCGGACAGCGGGCCACCGCTTCTCGATCCACATGGATCAGGCACCGTTGAAGTGTCAGGTTCATCCCGGAGCCAGCTGTGCATTTTGGATGAGCGGCACGATGGTCTGCATTCCTTTGCGAAAATCGCGGATTCTTTCCAAAGGCGCAAACCGGTGGGTCTGAACCGCGGTCTGGAGCCGGACGATGCAGGTGGGGCCAGAAACGATGTTATGGATAAAAGCAAATCCGAATAGTGCGGTGAACAGCGTTCCAAATATGAGGGTAGGTAGAGTATGAACGATTAAAAAAAGCGCGCTGAGCAGAGCGAGAAATCCCCAGATTAATCCGAAGACAATCCAGCGGGCGGTTTTCGTTGCGGTGATAGCCTGAATGTCGCGAAAATAGAAACGTTTATAACGTTCGGTCAGAATAAATTGCTCTATCAGAAGCAAATGATCCGGCCCGACATAAAGCTTTGTTCTCAGGCCTGGAAGCAGACTCAGAAGGAGGCCTCCGCCAGAGATCTTTGTATACGATTCGCTCATCGAGAGGGAAAAACGCCGGAATCGCCGAAATCGCCGAAATCGCCGAGAACGCCGGGAACGGAGGCTGACCTAGTTGCAGTCTGCCGGTTACCAAGTCCAGGCAGTTCCCGCGTTTCTCGGCCTTCCCGGCGTCTTCGGGCGTTCCCAGCGTTTTCGGCGTTCCCGGCGTTTTCAGCGTTCCCGGCGTTCTTCATATGTGAGACCGTACACTAGTTATCAGGTAATAGACCAGCACGGCCCAGCCGGCCATTAGGAGGATCGCTAAAATGATCGCGAGCACAAAACGGAGACGGGACCGGGGAAGCAGGCTCCACTGTCTCGACCAGTAAACGAGAGCCAAAAACAACGAGACTGGAGCCGAAAGAATGGT
>JAFAJU010000430.1 GCA_019236035.1 Verrucomicrobiota bacterium
CGGAGCGCGACTGTCTCGTACCGGCTATTTTGCTGGGCATATTCTGCCTTTTTGTACTCTTCGTATTTCTGCTCATCGATCGGCTCTTTATTGAGCATGTGGATGATCAGCCCGCCATCCTGCTCCTCCAACAGTTTTGAAGTACCACCCGGAGCAAGATCAAGGCTGTTGATGGCCATGATGCTGGCGATTTCGGCATTACCAGCGGGATCGGCGAGAGCAAATGGAGGCGGAGTTTCAGGTTTGTAGCCTGCCTTTTCGGCCGCTGGCACGAAATCAGCTCCGTTTTGCATCTCAGTATCGATCTTCTCTCGAACTTCTTTCGCTTTCGCCTCAATGGCCGTGCGGAGTTTATCCGCCTTGATGGACGCCACGATCTTTTCTTTCGCTTGCTCCAACGAAAGCGGTTGGCTGGCGTCGATCTTCGTCAATTTCATGATGTAAAAGCCGTCCTTTCCTTCAATGATGTCGCTGATCGGATTTTCAATGCTGAGGTTGAACGCCTGGGCAGCCAGTCCACGTTCTTGAGCGATCACTGGGTCCGGTTCCTGCAGCGTGAAGAGCTGAGTCTGCTGAACATGCAGGCCCTTTTCCTGGGCGGTTTGGTCGAATACCGCCGGATTCTGTAGAACGGTCTGGGCGAACGAATCAGCCTGCTCTGCAAGAGGCTTCTTTGCGGCAACTTGCTGCGCTTCCGGCAATTTCTTCTGGTCGTCGTTCAGCAGAAATGAAACCAGCTCAATCTGCCGTTTTTCCGGCGACTTCAGGACATCCTTATGTTGATCGTAGTATTTCTTGATTTCGTCGTCAGAGACCTGAATGGAAGACTCGAAATCCGCTTTTTTGAACCGGATGATGGCTAGAGAGATCTTCTGGTTCGCTAGCTCGTATTGTTGCCTGAACATCGCTTCCGGCAAGGGAGAACTGCCCTTGACCAGTTGGGCGATTCCGGCCAGTCGCAGATGATCGGCGACAACTTGGTCGAGGTCTCCTGCGCTGAATCCGTTTGGCGTTAGAGCCATGTCGATAAACTGTTGATACTTAGTCGGGTCAAACTGGTTGTTGGTCTGAAAGCGCGGCAGATTCTTCTCCGCGTCTCGTATCTGTCCGGTAGTTGGTTCTATCTGAAGCCGTTTAGCTTCGTCGCGAAGCAATAGCAGGTTCCACGCGAAGCTCAAAAATTGATCGTCGCGGGTTCGTCCTTCGGTGACTAACTCTTCCAACAGGTCATTGAACCCAAGGGAAACCGCCAGCTGCATGTTGCGTTCAACCTTCTGAATGTCGCCGATCGTAATTGTTCGACCATCCAGTTTTCCGATAGCGCCCCCGGGACCCGCAGCGCGACGCATCGAGGCCGGATTGTAAATCCAGCCAAAAGCCACGATAACGATGAAGGTGATGATGAGCAGTAAAGTGCGCTGCCGCTTGCGAATCGAGTCCAACATAGGGAGGAGAAAGGTGGATGCGACCAGACCGATTTTCAATTAGAAACAATATGGCACGGGCGTCTCGCCCGTGATCTGGTCGAAGCACGAGTGGGAACGCCCGTGTTACATCGTTTACGTAGGCAGCAGACCTAACGCCACCTGGGGGAAAATGCCCAAAATGAAAATCAACAGCACCATGATGACGATAGCGGTCAGCGAAAGTCTACTCACTGGGATAGCTGCCACATTTGCTGCCGCGGGCTGCCAATACATGGCTCGCACCACTTTCAGGTAGAAGTAGAAACCGCAGCCGACAGTAACGATTCCCAGCGCAAGCAACAAAAATTGCTGAGTTTCAAAGGCGACTTTGAAAACCATAAACTTGCCGAGAAAGCCTGCAGTCAGCGGTACGCCGGCGAGTGACATCATGGCCACGAGCAGCGCGAAAGCCAGGAACGGAGAACGTTTCGAGAGACCATTGAATTGGGCGATTTCGTCGCCACCGCCATGGGTGCTCACGATGACCAGCACAAGGAACGATAAGAGCGTCATCAATAGATAGGCAGCGAGATAGACGACCACAGCTTGGCCGGAATCCTTTGCGCTGATCCCGGCCACGGCCATCAGGAGGTAGCCGGCATGACCAATGCTGGAATAGGCCAGGAGGCGCTTAAAGTTCGTCTGGGGCAACGCCGCAAGATTGCCGTAAAGCAAGGTGGCGGCTGCCAGCAGAATAACCGCTGTGATCAGCTTGTCTCCTACCGCAGGCAGACTCTGAAACGCTTGCATGACCCGGAGCAGAACAATGAAACCGACCGACTTTGAACCGACGGAAAGAAATGCGGTGATCGGCGTCGGAGCACCCTGATAGACGTCTGGAACCCAGAATTGGAACGGTGCGGCGGCTATTTTGAACCCGAGACCGATGAGTACCAGGAGCGCTCCAAAAAGGGCGCCGGGTTGGTTGTCGACGGGAATCGAGGGTAATACTTGATTGATCTGGATGAGGTTGGTCTGCCGGGTGACGCCGTAAATCCACGTAATCCCGTAAATGGTGAAGCCAGTGGCGAGCGCGCTCAGAATCAGATACTTGACACCGGCTTCCAGCGAAGCCGCGTTCCTGCGCATATAAGCCACCAGGACATAAAACGAGATTGTGACCAGCTCGAGAGAGACAAAGATCAGAATAAAATCGATAGCCGAGGACATCCACATCATCCCCGCGCATGTTAGTACCGGCAGCGCGAAAAATTCACCGAGACCGGATTGAGGGGATTCGGCTGGCAGAAAGCGTTTTATCGTGTCCGCGTAATCAATCGACATGATTAGCACGACGATCGTAGTGAGCACCGAAAGCTTTTTGAAGAAAATGGCCGGAGGATCGACAACGTAAGAAACCATCCCGCTGGTTCCAGGGCCGCTTGCCTGCAGAAACAAGAACACTATGGCCAGCCCAACAATTCCAATCACTGCGAATATTTTGCGATCCTGTTTCTCGGCGAACGTTTCCAGAAGCAGGATCAAAATTCCTAACGCGAGGACGAACAATTCGAAGAAAATTGGAGGGAATGTCATTTCACGAAAAGCCGAATACCAGGTTCGACAGCATCTAAAACCGTTCGGGGCACCAAACCGACAATGAGCAGGGCGGCGACGAGTAGGATGATGGTCCATCCGAGGCTAAGCGGCATGTCTTTGACCATTTGCCAACGGGCTTGGCGTTCTCCCATGAAGATCGCTCGATAAGCTCGTAACATATAGACGGCCGAGATCACCACCCCCCATAGTGCGATCGTGCCGACGATCTGGAATTCGTTAAAGCCCGCCC
>JAFAJU010000457.1 GCA_019236035.1 Verrucomicrobiota bacterium
ATCACCCTGGCGAATCTGTAAGCGGGTCACGTCGACCAAGCTGCGGGCCATGACAGGACCGCGATTCGCAGACCGGTTTTCAATGAAGACTTCGCCCGGAAACTTTGACAGGGTTTTGATCAGATTGGCTGCGGGACGCAGATGCAATCCATGGGCGTTCTGGATCGTAACATCGAGCGTCTCGCTGACTGGCAGAACAGGGCCTTGGTGGACGGCCTCAGCGGCGGGCGAAACATCTTGAACCTGGTCCTGTTTTGGCAACAGGCTTTGCAAGGCAGCTTTTGCTACTTCGTCAATCGAGGCTCCAAGTTGCGCCTGCACTGCTGCAGCGATACCTCCTTCTACGAGAGGTGCGGATGTGAGACGCACTTTTTCCTGTTGCTCAGGACTCAAGAATTCTTTCGCTGTCTCGGCGCTTAAGATGGCACTCCCCATATCCATCAATACGAGCACCCCATCTTCGGAAAAAACGGTGCCAATTGCTTCCTGAATTTCTATCGCATCGGTGCCCAGCTCGGCGCGATCTTCACCTACGCCACCCGAAAAACTCAGCCGCAGGTCCGAATTAATCGTGCGGCGCACCAGGTCGGCAACCGCTTCTACCACCGGACGACTGTGGGACACTAGCACCAAGCCTACCATGGAGATTAGTTTTAGGTTTTGGGTTCTGCGTTTTGAGTTTTGAGTTTGGCCGTAGTGAAGCGGCGCGGGTTGGTCGTCCTCCCGCGCGGCCGGCGTCGAGGCGATCCGAGAAGGTTCCCCAGTCAGCGCCGATCGCACGGGAGCGCGACCCTACGGCGCATCAGGCCAGGCTTTCAGCCGCTGAGCGAAAAAGGAGGACGGTGGAGGTGGCTCCCGGGTCAGGATGACCGGCGCTCCGTTCACCTAAATAACTTGCGCGACCTTTCCGCGCGACGAGCGGTACAGTCGATTTCAGGCCTTCCTCGGCAGCGTTCACGGCCTTGGAAAGCGCTTGTTCAAGGGCCTCCCCGGATTCGATTGAACGCTTGTACGCTTTGATCGCCGGTTGCAGTGCGTCCACCATCGTTTTGTCGCCAACAGCGGCTTTGCCGCGTAAGACGATTCCGGCGAGGCCTTTCTCGAGGACCGATCCGAAATCACTTGGGGAAAGCTCAGCCTTTGAACCTGCCAAGGTGCTGGCCTGTAGAAAGAACGTTCCGTAGAGCGCCCCGCTGGCGCCGCCAACCGTGGAAATCAGCGTCATCGCAACCGCTTTCAAAAGGGCTCCGATGTCGCTGTTTTGGAGATCAGCCTTTTTGGCAAGTACTGCCTGAAAACCACGGTGCATGTTTGCACCATGGTCAGCGTCGCCAATGGCCGCATCGAGTTGAGTTAAGTAGTCCTTCTGTTCGGCGATGTGCGCGGCATACCGCTCGATCCAAGCGACAATCTGGGATGCAGAAATATTTGACATAGAAGGTAGGCGGACCTTTTCGGGCCCGCCTCTATTCGGATCAAAGGCGAACAAACCGCCCACTATTATCCTACACACCCCACCGAAGTGCGGGCGTGAGAACCGGCGCATCCCAAAGCTTTGTCAATTCATCATCCAGTTTCAATACCGTGATGGAAGCCCCGGCCATTTCGAGGCTCGTAATGTACGGACCGACAAGGCTTCTGGTGACCTTGATTCCGCTCTTTGTAAGCATCTCGTGCGCCTTCCGGTAGACGACAAACAGTTCGAGCAGGGGGGTACCGCCCATGCTGTTCACGAAAAGCAAAACTTCGTGACCGGCCTTAAACGGGAGATCCTCGACGATGGGCGTAAGGAGCATCTCGGTAATCTCGTCCGCGCTCTTCAGCTTCGTCCGGGTGCGTCCAGGTTCACCATGGATACCGATGCCAATCTCCATCTCGTCCTCCGGGAGATCGAAGGTAGGCTTGCCAACGTGCGGTACGGTACACGAAGTGAGGGCCATACCCATGCTTCGGCCGTTGGCGTTGACCTTATGGCAAAGGGCGGCGACATCTTTGAGCGACTGGCCGGACTCGGCGGCTGCGCCGCAAATCTTTTCCGTGAGAACAGTCGTGCCGACCCCGCGCCGGCCGGCGGTGTAAAGGCTGTCTTTCACGGCCACGTCATCGTCGATAACGACTGCCTCCACATCAATGCCTTCCGCCCGCGCCAAATCAGCCCCCATTTCAAAATTCATCACGTCGCCGGTGTAGTTCTTCACGATATGAAGAACGCCCTTGCCCCCGTTGACCGCTTTGGTCGCTTCGAACATCTGGTCCGGGGTTGGACTTGTGAATACGGCTCCGGGACAAGCCGCATCGAGCATTCCGCGGCCAACCAAACCTCCATGCATGGGCTCATGACCGCTGCCACCCCCGGAAACGAGGGCGACCTTATTTTTCACCGGAGCGTCTGCACGCGTGATAAAGTTCGGGTTTGTGTGGACTTTGATCAGATCACTGAACGCGGCCCCAAGGCCGCTGATGGATTCGAGAACGACGTTCTCGGGCGAGTTAATTAGTTTTTTCATGTTTTGGGGGGTCGGGAAATACAGAGGAACAAGTTATCAGGATTCTTACCAAGAAAAGGGGGCGTGAAAAGAATTTAGGTACGATATCTGGGGGGTAGCGCCGACCTGCCTGGGGTAAACCAGCCAACCGGTATAGTAGCAGTCGTGTGGCCTCTGTCAATCTTCTGACTAAACATTTTTCCGTCAGCCCGACCCTACCGCTAGGCGTTGCAGGGATCCGAGGGTATTACGCGGGCAACGCCGGTCACGCGGGAGGGCGAGTCCGATTATGGAGAATTAGTGTCCTGTCCCCGAAATAACATGCCTTTCGTTGCGATCAAAATGGGCCGTCGGCAAGGCGGTCCGAGCCGGACTGGCGGTAGAGGGCGCATATCTGAAGCGATACGTAACTGACGAGCAACGCAGCCGCCGGCCCATTTTCATCGCAACCCTCCGGGCCGCGGCCAGTTGGCCGTTTTTCCGCGTTGCTCGCTCCTTACGTATCAATTCAGATATGCTCGTCGTTACTGCCAGTC
>JAFAJU010000478.1 GCA_019236035.1 Verrucomicrobiota bacterium
AACGGAATCCCTTCGGTAGAAGGCGAAGTAGCTTAGCGCCAATACACTGCCCAAGAGGCTACACACCCAGAATCCGACTGGAATAATACTCCTTTTCGCGCGTTCGGAAGCGACCCACTGGAGGAAGAATCGGATTGAAAAGACGGCAGTTCCGGACCATCCCACGATTTTCCAGGGAGTCACCACGATGAATGCTGCCACAGCTGAATGGGTCAACCACTCCATTGTGGCTTATCGCATCGATTCGCAGGCTTGACAAGCGATGGGCGACCCTAGTGCACCAAGTCCGTGGCTGGTAGAGCGGCGCCGCCGCTCTACCAGCCATGGACTTGGTGCACTAGGTCCCGTTGATTCAAAACTTACTCACCGGCTCAAGATCGGGCGCCTTCGGCGTTGGTGCCAGGGGCTCGACGCGCTGATCGCCGCCATTATCATCACCATGGTGAGGATCAAAAAAGAGGTCGAACGCGAGAAACAAGGCCTTCGAATGACGAGCAAACCAAAGATTAAAAATCGGCATCGGAATGACGGTGACAGTCAAGACTAACCAGATCGGTAGACGCGCCCAGAAATCCAGCACGAGATAGATAACCAGTCCGAGTATCGCCCCGATGCCGTAGTTGATTGCGAAAATCGAAAGCAGAAAATATCCCGGCTCACGCTCGAATGCGTAGCCGCAGCGCGGGCAACCGTCGAGCGGCATAAACCAATCCCGCAGACTACGCACCTGATGCCACGGCACGAACAGCGGTCGTTCACCGCAGGTTGGGCATTTCAACCTGAAGGCGTTCGCCATCATCCAGGCAAAACGCCTCCAAGTATACTCTGGCGGTCCCGTATGACCAGGAGGGGAACCCATGGATCAAGCCTAGTCCCGAAGCGAACCGATGCAAGACGTTGCTGGAGGCCAGTGTCCAGAAGCGCCGAGAACGCCGAAAGCGCCGAGAACTGAGGAATCTACTCGCGGCGTTTGCTGTACTTCTCGGGTTCCCGGCGTTCCCGGCGTTCCTGGCGCGCGTCGCCGCCCGACAGGCAGGATGCCTATGCTACCTTGCAAACTTCTCAATCGTTGACCCGGGGTAAATGAGCGGGAGAGTATAGAAATCTATGCAGGGTGTTAAAAAAGAACATCGTGTTCTGGTGACGGGGGTTGGGGTGGTTTCTCCCCTCGGCCCGGACCTGAGCTCCAATCTTCGATCTCTTTTGGAGGGCAGAGACGCGGTGGGGTTGGTGGAGGCCTTTGACGTCACTAAAACCCGATGCAAAACCGCAGCTCAGATCCCGGACGAATGGATGGAGGGCGCGCTGCCTCGGCGGCGCAGTTCTGACCGCTCGCATCGGGGTGCCCGGATGGCGGCGATGGCGTTGCGGGAGGCTTGTGAAGCCGCCAAAGGCCCGACGCCCGAGTTGATCGTAGTCGGGACGACGAGCGGTGGGATGAGTTTTGGCGAAACCTTTTACCGGCGGCTGCTTGCTGCCAAATCCCGCAAGGGTCTCGCCAGACTGGTTGGAAACTATACTCCGCAAAAACCGATCCACGATGCACTCGAGGCGAACCGTTTGCGGATCCCTGCCCAAATTGTCGCCAATGCCTGTTCGTCTGGTACCGATGCGATCGGGCACGGATTTGAGCTCGTCAGACAGGGTCTGCGGACCTGTGTCGTCTGCGGAGGCTACGATCCACTGTGCGAACTGGTATTCGTAGGCTTCGATTCTCTGCAAGCTGCCACGCCCGAGAAAATTCGCCCGTTCGACAAGCATCGAAGTGGCATGGTTTTGGGCGAGGGTGCTGCATTTCTGATCCTGGAATCCGAGCGATATGCAGCGCAGCGGGGCGCAACGGCGCTCGCGGAAATCGTCGGCTATGGGATCTCAACCGATACTTATCATCTGACCCAGCCGAATCCGTCCGGCATCGGTCCGAAACTGGCCATGCAGCGAGCCCTTGAGTCAGGCGGTTTGGCGGCAAGCACCATCGATTATGTGAACGCGCACGGGACCGCAACTGTTTTCAACGACGCGACCGAGGGAGCGGCGATCTCAGAACTCTGCGGGCGAGTGCCCGTCAGCTCGACCAAGTCTATGATGGGGCATGCCTTGGGAGCTGCCGGCGCGATCGAAGCGGCGTTCTCGGTGCTGGCGATCTGCCAACAGTTTCTTCCCGCTAATATCAACTTTACCGAACCCGATCCGAGCTGGGAGTTTGAAATCATCGGCAATGTTTCCAGAGCAGCACGGTTAAACTATGCGCTATCCAATTCGATCGGGTTCGGCGGCACGAACGCTACGCTCGTTCTGAAACGAGTATGAATTTTTTTATTCAGGGAATCGGAGCTGTCACGTCATTAGGGCCTACTGCGCTCGAGACCTGGCGCTCGCTGTGTCGCGGTGAGCAGGCGCCCAGGAGCCGCATCGCAGGCGGCCTGGCGGACCGGCAGTATTTCTCATGTCCGGTCCCGGGGAAGTTTGTCGTCGAGGCTGCGCGTCAACCGCGCCTTAGGCGTTCGGGGACGCTTTCTTTGCTGGGTGCTGTCGCGGGATTCGATGCCATCTCGGACGCTGGATTGAAGCCTGGCGGTGGGTTGCGCGATAAAATTGCCATCGTGTTCGCGATCTGTTCAGGAGGCGTCAACTACACTCGCCGTTTTTATCACGAGATCGTGACGCAGGGAGCGAACCGGGCAAGCCCACTCCTGTTTCCGGAAACCGTCCACAACGCTGCGGCCAGCCACCTGGCGGCTCTCCTGGATGTCGATGAACGATGCTATACCTTGGTGGGGGATTCATCCGTAGGATTGAGCGCGCTTCACTTCGCGCTTGAACTCCTGCTTACCCGGCCAGAGCTGGATCGCTGCCTGGTGGTCGGCACGGAAGAAGCGGATTGGTTGCTGGCCGACGCATTTGCCAGCTGGCGAATGGCCACAAATAAGGATCAGTTTGAGGTTTACGGCAGGACCTGTGGAACAATTTTTGGAGAGGGAGCGGCCGCGGTTTTAGTAGGGCGAACGGGACCTTTGGAAATTTCCGGTTCTTCCCCGTGCCGACCTTTCTTTTCCGTCCGAGACAGTGAATCAGTTGCTGACGAGCTGTTTGGCAACTTCTCGGGTGGGGGGTCGCCCGACATTATAGTGAGCAGCGCGAATGGCACGTTCGCTGACGTAGTAGAGTGCAAGGTGTTTAGCCAACGCTACCCATCTTTGCCAGTCTATGCTCCCAAGCCGGCCGTCGGAGAGCCGCTCGGTGCTGGCGCTTTACTCCAGGTCGCGCTTGCCGGCCTGGCACTCCGGTTTCAACAGTTGCCAGGCACGCTCTGTGCCGGCGGCAAACTACCGAGCGTGAATCGCGAAACTCGCTTCTGCGCGGCTGCCAAGGCGTTGATCACTTGCGTCGGGTTTAACCAGCAGGTAAACGCGGTGAAGTTGCGCCTGATCTAATCCCTGTATTGATCCCGTTCCGCGTTTAAGCGATACTGCCTATCTATGCCAAGTAAGCCGGCTCCACCAGGCCGCTCGACCGCCGTCGAAGACTACCTCGAACAAATTCTCGATCTGATCAACACAAAGGGTTACGCGAGAGTGGCCGATATTGCTCAACGCTTAGGGATCGCTCAAGCTAGCGTGACTAATATGGTGCAGCGATTGGACGCCGAAGGCTTGCTGAAGTACGAGAAATATCGCGGCTTGGTTCTGACCACAGCGGGGGAAACTTTGGCTCGTAATATCATGCGGCGCCATCAGCTTTTGAGCGATTTTTTGCGCGTGCTCGGGATCGATGAGGAAGTCATTTATCACGACGTCGAGGGGATGGAGCACCACATAAGTCCACAGACGTTGCGTGCCATTGAAGCGCTGCTATCGGAGTTGCAGCAGCACCCGAGACTGATTGCTCAGATTAAGTCGCAAGCTCATGGCAACTGAACAATCAACACGTGCCTACTGGAACAACGAACTTGTCGTTTTAATGGCGGCGGCTGCTGCCCTGGCCTTTGCCGGATGTCAGACAACCCAAGATTCATTTAGTCAATCCCAGGCTTCCCTTAACCAGGCGATTGCGAATGAGCCTCCGGGAAACTACTTCATCGGGAGACGTTTCTATCGGAGATACTATTTTTTCTGGGGTTACATCCGCCAGCCGCGCCAGCCGTGGAGCAGTGCTAAGCTTGTCATGATGAACGAGCAGAAAGTGCTTGATCCTGACCGCCAGGCGAGCAAGCCCGGATTTGACAACAATTTTGAATACCGTCTACAAGGATACTTTTCCGGTCAGACTGTCTACGAGCCTGCTTCAAACAGCTTTTATCCAGAGTTTGTCCTGACAGGATACAAACTGATTTCGGATCATCCGCCCCAAATTTTCCGGGATCCAAAGGCACTGGATCCGAATCGGCTTTCTATCGACAAGCCTCAGTAAAATG
>JAFAJU010000494.1 GCA_019236035.1 Verrucomicrobiota bacterium
GCGGTTGAGCGACGTGCAAAAGTTCGGCGGCACGAGTGAAATTCGCTTCGCGGGCAACAACCACAAAGTAACGCAGATGCCGCAATTCCATAGGATGCGCTGACGCTGAACAATGAATCTGGCGCAGGTTGGCGAGGGGAACCCTAGTCAAAATAACGCCTGAACCGGCTTTTCCACAAGAGAAAATACCTAATAGGTATCGAAGTAGATGAAGGTAGCATTGGATTGCCGGTTGCTGCGGGGCTGATCATACACGCAGAGATGACGAACATCGCACTCACCCCCGGCGTCGCGTCAGTGCCTGAATCGAACGCTCCCAGAGTCGAGCGTGTTGAGACTTTGCTACTCGACTTGCCCACAATAAGGCCACATCGCTTGTCTGTGGCCACGGTGCGGAGCCAGACCATGGTCATTGTTCGAATCTTGTGTTCGGACGGTATGATTGGGATTGGTGAAGCAACAACGATCGGGGGACTGTCTTATGGATCCGAGAGTCCGGAAGGGATGAAATTGACAATCGATCAGTATATCTCGCCGGTATTAACAAGCTCCCATTTCACGTCAGTCGGATCGTTGATGGCGAAAGTGAATCGATGTGTTAAAGGCAATCATTTCGCCAAATGCGCCGTAGAGACGGCTCTGTTCGATCTGTTCGCCAAAAGAGTTGGCGTTCCCTTGTCGGATTTGTTTGGCGGACGTCTGCGAGAGCGGCTGCCCATTGTCTGGACACTGGCTTCAGGTGATACGGCATGCGATATCGCCGAGGCAGAAGAGATGTTGGGCCTGAAGCGACATAATCTGTTCAAACTCAAAATAGGATTTAGGTCTCTGGCTGAAGATCTACAATATGTTCAGCAAATCTGTAAAGCTCTTGACGGCCGGGCAAGAATTCGAGTGGACGTCAACATGGCTTGGAGTGAGTCAGAAGCGATGCGTGCTTTACCTACTCTCGCCGACGCAGGATGCGAGTTAATCGAACAACCCGTCTCTTCCGCTGGAGCCTTGGCGCGTTTAGTCCGACGTTATCCTGTTCCTCTGATGGCGGACGAATTACTCCAGGGACCCGAGTCAGCATTCGAGCTCGCTCGCAACGCGGCCGCCGAAGTTTTCTCTGTGAAAATAGCACAATCAGGTGGACTAATTCCCGCGTTGAAGGTGGCCGCAATTGCCGAAGCAGGAGGAATTGCCCTTTATGGCGGGACCATGCTGGAAGGCCCGATTGGAACTATCGCGGCAGCCCAGCTGTTCTCCACATTTCGTGCTATGCAATGGGGTACCGAACTATTCGGTCCTTTGTTGCTGAGAGAGGAGATCCTAGTCGAGCCATTAAGTTATGCGGATTTTCATCTAACTTTGCCGCGCGGAACCGGCCTTGGTGTAACGCCGGACGATGATCGGCTGCGCTTCTTTCAGAGGGACGGTGCCAGAAAGAGTTTCAGTATCCTCACGGCTTAGATATCCTATGCTTTTCCATGTGCGAATGGATGTGGACATTCCGTTAGACACGGCCGAGGAAGTTGTCAGCCGTTTGAAAGCGGACGAGAAAGAACGCTCTCAGCAGCTGCAACGGACCGGCAAATGGCGTCACATCTGGCGCGTGGTAGGGCAATACGCAAACATTAGCATCTTCGATGTGGAAAGCACAGCGGAGCTTCATGAGCTCTTGGTTTCGCTGCCCCTTTTTCCGTATATGCGGATCGCCGTAACACCGTTGTGTAGCCATCCATCTTCGATCCACCCGGACGACCGCTGATAGCCGGATTTCTAGGAGTAAGCAAAACGGGAAGAGAAGAAAAAACTAAAACATAAACAAACGAAATAAGCAGAGGTTATCACGATGAGCGTAGCTATCATCAACACAACCGAAGTACAGCAGCTTTTGGATGCCGCCAGCGGTCTGTCGAGTCAGACCGGCGATACGCGGGCGAAGGAGATCGTCCACCGGATTTTATCTGACCTGTGCAAGACGATCGAAGACCTGAATGTCACGCCGGATGAGCTCTGGGCCGGCGTTGATTACCTCAACGATCTGGGTCGAGCAGGTGAAGCGGCCCTGCTAACGGCGGGTTTCGGACTAGAACATTTCTTAGATCTGCGTCTAGACGCAGAGGAAGCTCTGCTTGATCCAAGCAAAGGGACATCACGGACGATTGAAGGGCCGCTCTATGTCGAGGGCGCACCAATGTCCAAGGGCTTCGCTCGGCTGGACGACGGTACTGAGCAAGGCAAGGTGCTGATCATGCATGGAGTAGTCCACGATATCAATGGCAGGCCGATTGCAGGTGGAATTGTTGATGTCTGGCACGCGAATACCAAGGGACTTTATTCGCATTTTGATAAGAGCCAGCCTCCTTTTAACCTGCGTCGCCGAATTGAGACGGACGAAAATGGTAGATACGAATTTCAGAGCATTGTCCCGTCCGGATACGGCTGCCCACCAGATGGGCCTACCCAGGCTTTGCTAAGTACTATCGGGCGGCACGGGCGGCGCCCAGCCCATATTCACTTTTTTGTATACGCTCCTGGATATCAAAAATTGACTACGCAGATT
>JAFAJU010000557.1 GCA_019236035.1 Verrucomicrobiota bacterium
CGCGTTATCCACCCCCATGCCGTACAACGCCGAAAGCACATGCTCGACCGTGTGCACCTTGACGTTGCCTTCGGCGATGGTGGTCGCACGTTCGACGAACTTCACATGCTCTATCTTCGCATCGATGGTCGGCTCGTCCGCCAGATCCATGCGCTTAAACTTGATGCCATGATCGACCGGCGCCGGGCTCAACCTAAGACTCACCTGCGAACCCGTGTGTAACGAGGTACCCGTGAGACTCGCACTCTTCGCCAACGTCTGCTGGTAAAAAAAAGCCATATCGGAAGGGATGCTGTTACCATACCAGCGGTGCGGGCGCAACTCAGAGGGCGTGTCGGCGTATGGGCGTAATGCCCGGCACCATCTCATTATTTATCCTCGGATAACCTTCGTGACTCCTCTAACTTTGGTGATCTTTACGTGAGTCTTGTCTTGGCTCGGTTGTTACGCCGAAACGCCGAGACGCCGACACGCCGACACGCTCCTCCCCCTCCACCTTGCCATTCCTCAATCGAATCCTCCGCTGCGCGGTCTCCGCGACTTCGCGGCTATGTGTCACCACAACCAATGTCGTCAGGCGTTCGTCCGAAATACGTCGAAAGATCTCCAGCACCTTCTCCGCGTTGGTTCCATCCAGGTTCCCGGTCGGTTCATCGGCCAGCAGCACGCTAGGCCGATGCACCAGCGCACGAGCAATCGCTGTGCGCTGCATCTCGCCACCGCTGAGCTGATGAACGAAGTGATTCTCCCGTTTTTCCATGCCCACCAGACTCAGCACCGCACGGGCTCGAGCCATGGCCTCGCGAAACTTAACCCCCTGAAACTGTAACGGAGCACAAACGTTTTCCAACACGTTGAGCGTCGGCAACAAGTTGAAAAACTGGAAGACAATTCCCAGGTCACGCGCCCGATATTCGCTCAATTGTCGGTCCGAAGCAGATTGCAGGGCCAGCCCGTTTACTAGAACCTCACCTGCGTCCGGCTTGTCGAGGCCGCCTACCAGGTGCAGGAACGTGCTCTTCCCCGACCCGGATTCACCGGTCACCGCCACGTACTCCTGTGCCTCAATACGCAAACTAACGTCATCCAGCGCCAAAACTACATTCTCGCCTTGCTGGTAGCGCCGGGTAACGTTCTTTAACTGGATCATGGCCACAACAAATAGTCTGCGCGACCGGTGAAATCTGCGGTTTCATATTCCGCAACTTGCGGGATCGGCTCATCCATTGTTTACGAAGATGACCGGTTTCTGGTGATTGACAAACCCGCAAACCTCCTGATTCACCCAACCCGTCCCGGAGGACCTGACACGCTCTGGCTGGAATTGAATCGCTTGCTCTCATTCGAAGTCGTCAACGGCGCTCGGATCTCCTTTGTAAACCGTCTCGATCGCGAGACCAGCGGCCTTGTAGTCGTTGCGAAGTCCAGTGAGACCGCCAGAAAATTGGGCGGCATGATGGCTCGGCACTACATCCGCAAAGTCTACACTGCCATTGTATTCGGCTGGCCAGTTGAAGAAACGTTCGTCGTCAACCAGCCTCTACTGAGGCAAGGAACAGTTAAGCCATCCAGAATCTGGCTGAAACAAGCGGTTCACCCGGACGGCCACCCAGCCCTAACCACATTCGGGGTTTTGAACCGCTGCGAAAGGCGTGGACAGCCTTTCGCGCTGGTCAAGGCCGAACCCAAAACAGGCCGGACCCACCAGATCCGCGTACATCTTGCCTACATCGGACATCCGCTCATAGGCGACAAAATCTACGGCCCGGATGAAAATTGTTACCTGGAATTCATCGAAACTGATTGGACCCCGGCTCTGGAAGCTAAACTTCTCCTCCCTCGGCAAGCCCTTCACGCCTCCCGCCTTTTTTTCGAATTCGAAGGAACGTCCTTCTCCTTCTCATCGCCTCTCCCTACAGACCTGAAGAGGTTCCTAGCCGGTGAGGAAAACTCTGAAACACCCGGCTTCCGATAGGTCGAGGCGCATTGTAGGTCTAGCCTCGCCCTACCCGAGCCTTCTTCCCCCTCACAGCTCCAGCGCCAACTGTCCCTCCGTGCCCTTCCTCCGCGACAGCCATCGATCCGTCCGCGCTTCGATTCTTTGGAGCTCATTCTCCAAAGCAATCGCCTCGCGATTCAGCCCTCGAACTACCCGCTCAAGGTCGCGCCGAATATTTCGCAATCGTGCCTTTTTCTCTGCCGTGCTCAGCAGCAGAAACCGCCAACTCGCCAGCCCCGCCAGATCGTCAATGGACCGCCGCAAAGTCAAGAGTCTCGAAGTGGCTTGCACAACGAGCCCTCGAAGCTCCGACAAAATCAGATTGTTTGTCCCGACCCGATCGCACCGGGCCAGGATCGTTTCAAGCACAACGACATCCTCCTCCTCGTAGGCGCGCTGCGCCTGGTACCAGAGTTCCAGCTCCTGTCTGGTTAAGGCGCCAGCCAAGTCCGGATGGAGCAACCGCGCTATCTTCCGATACAAAGTTTTATGTTTAGCGCTCTCTCCTGGTTCATTCGCATCCGCTCGGTCGCCATTATTTTTAAGTAGCCTGGTTCCCTTCCCGGCGGTCTCCTCGACGGCCTGCACGTCAGTTCCCGCGTCTTCTAACCCATCCTCAAATCGTCCGGTCTCAACGCCGTCCCTGGTTTGCCGTTCCGGCCGTCCGACCGTCACCTCTTCCCACGCCCGTCGCACGTACGGAGGAATCGCGCCTGCATCCCGTTCGATCTCATAAAACCAGAAAAATGCTTCTACGTCGTTTCTGATCCCGTGTTGCGTTAAGCCGCGGATCGCGGACAATCGCACTCGCAAACCCCAGATCTTCTCTTCGATTAATCGTCGTTCATTGAGGAGATCCGAACACTGCACAGCCATCCATTGCCGAAACGCCGGCAGATCAAGCGTCTCATGACGTAAAATTTCTTCTTCACACCGATCGATAGCCCTGCGAAGCGATTGCAATTCACCCTCAACCTGCCTCCGGATCGGCCCATTATCGATCACGAGCAGCGTCCGTCCTGGATGGGGTTCGGGGTTCGGAGTTCGGGGTTGCTGATCCCCTATCTGCCGACATCCAGTTTTGTTTTTTTGGGTCTGTGGTGATGAGAGCATGGATAGCTGATCGTGGCTGAGGAAGTTAAACTCCGAACCCCAAACTCCGAACTCCAAACTCAAATCTTCTAAGTTCAACTTAGAAAATCTGCACCGTCATTCCTTCCGTCACCTGATTGATCACCCGAGCCGCATCCCAATTCGCCAGGCGAATACAACCGTGACTGCCCGATCGGCCAATCGTATCAGGGCTGTTCGTTCCGTGAATGCCGATTCCGCGCTTGCTGAGTCCGATCCAGGCTATCCCCACCGGGTTTCTCGGGCCCGGAGGTATGTTATAAAAATTTTCGCTCCGCTCGCCATGATTCAACATTGCCTCGTCCCAGCGAAACCAGGGCATCGTGGCAATCCCGACAATCTTCCAGGTACCAATCGGGGCTGGCAATTTCTGCGATCCGGGCGTGATCGGATACGATCCGATCAATTTATCTCCCTCCACAATGTCGAGCATCCGGTAACGCGTATCGACTTTGATTAGCCGCTTCGTGAATTCCGGTTTAACTGGAAGGCTTCCGACTTCTTTCAAGGATTCGATCTGGAACGGCGGGACATTCGGTACACGCACAATGTCACCCGGTTTCAGTGCATCCAGATTTTTATCCTTGTTCAGCTTGGTTATAAAATTTTCGCCTGAATGATAACGCTCTGCGATGAATTCGGTCATTGACCGGTAAAGCATGGCCTTCACTTTGGCTTCCTCAGCCGGTTTATACGGAATATTTCCGACCCGGCTAAAATCTTCTTCGGTCAACTGGTAAGTCGTATAGATCGGAAATATTTTCTGAAGCTGTTGTTGCAAAGCCGCATCGATCTGCCCGGTGGCATCCTGGCCGTTCGCTCGCTGGTAGCGCTGGAGGGCTTTCGCGACGAATTCGCCCCATTTCCCGTCGATTTTTCCGGGCCCGAACGATCGTTGATCTAAAAAGATCTGTAACCGGGTGATCACCTCCCGCTCGGACACGGGTTCGGCGCGCGCCACTCCGGGTTCATTGGCCGGTGCGGCTTCCGCTGGTTGCTGGACCGGTGGAGCAATCGGATTAGCTGGAAAACTCAGGTCCGGCGTCGCCGTGGGCTTGGCCCTGGAGCGGGGAACTTCCGCCTGAGTTGGATCCGCAATGAATGGCGTGGTCGCCGGCTGCGGAGCGGATGAAACAAGTGCGGGTGGCTGTTGGGCTTGGAGGCAGGTTGTAACCCCGATAATCCCAACGACAACGAACAACTTCTGGTAAGGCATAAGAAGTGAATTGAAATCGGAGCCGGACTATATCATGCGAACGACAAAAGGGAAGCCTGGGAAGGGGGAACGTGTCGGCGTATCGGCGTATCGGCGTGAAAACGGAGCGAGACAAGACCCATACAAAGGACACGAAGGTTAACGGAGGATAAATAGTAAGATGCGTCGGGCATCGCCTAGTTCGGCACAACCGTTAGAATCCCCTGTAACATTTATGTGCTCTGTAAGCTTTGTGCGAAACCTGCACACCGATACGCCAACACCCACTTGCGATTCCCTGCGACCGTGGCATTCTTCACACGGTCGACAGGCCTAAAAAGCGCACCCGTAGCTCAATTGGATAGAGTATATGACTTCGGATCATAGGGTTGCAGGTTCGAGCCCTGCCGGGTGCAAAACAAGTCCTAGAGCCGATTGGATGGCGATTAGACCTGCCTAAAATAGACGGCTATAAAATGCCGTTAACTAGAATCCTTGAAAGGCAAAATGTGTTGCAGACAAATTAAGTTTTATTCCGGCGTATGTGCCTTAGCCTCGCGATGGTTTTGCCTTTCAAGGATTCTGAAGGCGGGACCTGAGGCTATTCGATTTTAATTGGAGTTACCTCTGCAGGCACGCGCCAGTGAAAAAGCAAACGCAGTATGCTAACCG
>JAFAJU010000605.1 GCA_019236035.1 Verrucomicrobiota bacterium
CCATTTTTTGCAGAATCTCAGCGATCTTGGCCGGCGGGGTTTCAAGTGCACTCACCCGCGTCCAATCTCCGGTCCTGTCATTGATCAGAACGAGAAACGGCGAGTGACTCTGAATATCAGGAGTATACAGACCAACGAGCTTGAGCAGTTGGTCCACTGTCTGTTTATCCCCAGTCAGGAGGCTCCAGCCAGGTTTGGCGCCGAATTGTGCACCCCACGCCTTCATCCTCTCCGGAGTATCGGTCGCAGGGTCTACACTCACCGAGATCAGTACAATATTCCCGCCAAGCGCCTGGCCCAGTTCTGTCTGCAGTCGGCCAAGATCGGCCCCGATCAAAGGGCAGATCGTCGTACAGGTCGTAAAGATGAAACTCAACGCGGCCACTCGTCCCTTAATGAGATCCGTGTACAGGTGAACGCTCTTTCCGTCCTGGTCGATTAATTCGGCATCCGGGATATTTCGCCTTGTTTCTGTCGAGGTCCCGGAACCGGATTGTGCATAGACCTGGAAAATTGTTTGGCAGATTACCAGTGTGCCGAGAAATACCGTCACCCGAGCCAACTGCATCATTGCAACGTTTGTCTTCATAGTCGTCTGACATCGCCAGCCTGCATCGCTCACAAATCTTTAGAGATTTTTGAGCGATGCAGGCTATTGCGGGTTAACCATCTCTCTCGGTAAGACTCTGACTGTTATATAATTCGGATTGCCGAATTGCAGATCGACCGAGCTGCATTGGATGTGCCCGTAGTATATCCCTGGCTGAGGAGGAGAGAACTCGATGCTATAAACCCCGTCCCCCTCCTCTTTCGCGACATCCCGCCGGTGCCAGGTGCCGGGCGCCAAAAAGGTTGAAATCACGACGTCGGTCAACCCAGTAACCGGCTGGCTGTTCGCCTGATTCACAATGCGGAACTTGAAAGTCAAGTCTTGTCCAAGCCTCGCGGGCGTTTGTGGTCCCAGCACATTGACCGCGACCCTTCCCGCGTTTCGTTCCGCCTCAATAGCCGGATTTGGCTCCACGGTGAAGTTGAAGCAATGGACGAGCTTCGGGGAATCGAGAAAAAATACGACATCGTAATGCCCGGGGGCCGGTAGCCTGGCGACCGTTTCGTAAACACCCCGTGACGTTCTCTCGCGAAGGTTATGATCAACCACATGGATGGCCAACGCTTGCCGGCCATAATTAGAGAAGCTACCCATCGGCGCGGCCATTCCCTCCTTGTAATAGTACACCTGTTTGTCGGGCGCGTTGGCCACGAGCACGCCGTTTTCTCCGGAGGCTTGAACAACCCGCGCAGCCGGACTGTTCATCGAAGTTGTACCTAATGCTTGCTGGCCACCCGGAAAGGTAACAACCGAAAGGGGACTACCCTTTCTTCCGATCGCGGCAAGGGAGATCATAAATACATCGGCGGTGCCGATATGGTTCACATAGGCGAAATCGTTCGTAAACGAAATCTGAAAGGGCGCCTTTCCGACTTGGCCGGCTTGAACGATCTCGTTCAGCGAGCAGTCAATGACTTGAACCAGATCATTTTTGCGGTTGAGCACAAAGACATACCGGCCGCCGGGTGCACACGCGATTTCGGCAACCCCTGGGTCCGCTGCGATCGTCTTGGTCACGTTGAGTCTCTTGGCGTCAATCGCCGCAACTGCCCCGGCATCGGTCAGAGAAACGTAAACGGAGTTAGCTAGGCCCGAATACGCAATCGCTGCCGGTCCTCGCCCGACCTGGAGATCCGTGACCGACTTTAGTTTGCGAGTATCGATGACTGAAAGCGAGTTATCTTCGCCGTTGGTGATAAACACGAAATTACTGTCACTCGACGCCGTGATCGCATGGCTCCCCTTTCCGATTGTCAGGCGGGCGGCAAGTTCAAGGCCGCCCGTTCGAAAGGCGGCGCAGCTTGACTGAGCATCACCACCGCCGGTTACCCAGAGATATGCACCGTCCGGTTGGAGTGCCAATCGGGTTGGCTTAAAACCGGCGTCGAGATATTTGACCACCTCCCAGGTCACTGTGTCGACGACAGCTATCTGATTCTTGTCGGGAATAGAGACGAACATTCTGGTCTGGTCACGAGTTGCGACCCAGTCGTAACCATTTGCCGCTAAAGGGATCAGGGCCAACAGCTTGGTGGTTCCAAATCCGAAAAGCGGATCGACAACCGAAATCGTCGCGTCGTCGTTCAAAGTGAGAACGTAGTAGTCGTTCAGGTCAAGTGCAGCCCGAGAGAATAGCCCGCCTGTGAGGAATTTTTGCACTTTAACTTCGCAGGAATTTGCAGCGGGAATTTCGTCATTCCGTTGCAGGTCAAACCACGCAACTGGGTAAACGCCCTGGACCGGCCCGCTCGTCACACTGTCTGCGATGGCAAAGCGGATTAATACTGAGTCACCTTCCTGGAACGATTTTCGCGCCTCGGCCGGAACTCCCATATGAGCTATTTCGAAATTAATACTGATTCCATTTTGCCGAACGGACTGACTGTACGGTTCCAGGGCAAGAGCCGGCCCCTCTGCTTGACTGGCCGCCACCCCGAAGATGGCCATGAAAACCGCAACAACCAAGATCAGTGACACCACGCCGAATCCGTATCGGAAATTCGATTCGAAGCTTTGCATCAAAGCATTCTAGAGGAAATATAGTCATCGTCACTAATCGATTCCAAATATGGAAACCCAATTAGAAACCTCGACGCCGCGACTGCCCGCAAAGTTGCATTGCGTCCTCGATAGGCATTTCGCCGGAGACCCCAGGGCAGTTGCTGTTGCCGCCGAATTTTTATCCCGCGCAGCGTATGATCGCGAGTTCGTAACGAAGCTTTTAGCATTTGCCGGAGCATCAGGAGGCTACTCGTGGGAACTCAGGCTCTTTGCGACGCTGATGCTTGCAAACCAATGCCTCCGCCTCATGTTGGGTGACGCAGAAGAGTTTAAATTCCTTTTTACAAAATTCGGGATTTTCTCACTCAAACGGAACCGGATGATTGATGGCGTCCTGCGGGAAGGTTACACATCGACAGACTTTCACACTTTCGTTACACAATTCCACGGAAACCTAAATCGCCTCGAGAGAATTCATCGAGCAATCGAGGGGCGGATAACCACTCCGGACGCACTCGCCGATTTCATTGCCGTTTCGCGTGAACCCTGCAAGGTCTCTATCGCAAGGTATCTGTTCACTCCGGGCGAAATCGTAGATCGCATACTTAAACGATTAAACATATCTTCCGGAGTGACAAGTCCGCTCGGTGACGACAGCGAACTTGAGGCACAGCATTATACTAGACTTCTACCCGACTATGAAAAAGGGATCCTACAGGGACTGACGGCATCCTCTCGTGTCTATTGGGTGTCCGAGCGTACATCCGCTGAAATTAACTCCATGATCGAGCGTCCCATCGAGACAGCCGCTTGCGCCGTTAAACCCCCGGGCAGCCCGATGGAATTTGAGATCAAGCGGACCGGACTCCGGGCGACGTTTCCGCTGACCGCGTCGTTTACCTACAGCACTGGTGAACCCCTGCCGCCCTCCCATCGGTTGCAGGGAGGCGCTTCGACCGCAAGCCTGCGGTGGGAAGCCCATCAAACCACAATACTGTCCACCATTTACCGTTGCGCCCATGGATGTCCGGCGCCAGTTTCCAAATTACTCTCGTTGGCCACGTACAGAACCGTTCCTTTGAACGGAGAGGATATCCATCTTCTCGATTACTTCACTGATCCAGATGTGTTTGGCGACGCGTACGAAAATATGCGCGACCATATGGGACAATGCGTCTCCTCCTTCGATCTCCAATACGGCGACGAACTTGCACACCTGCCCGGAGAAGTGGGTCTGACCGGCCGCTTTCTCACGCACGTCCTGCCTTGCCAGGGAATTCTAGCCCAGACCAGTTCGTACCGACTCAATACACTGGCGACTTACCTTTCGCCCGCAGGTCCGGCGGAGTACTTTATAAAAGGCCTAGGTCGAACGAGTTATACGCGTCACGAGGCCCGACAGTTTGCTGATTCTCTTCTGGACGAGGTCTTGGGCGTTTTTATCGCGCCGAATGTCGACTATCGAGACCACTCACAATACCTTTGCGCGGCGTTTGGAAATCCAGAGAATAGGATTCGAGCCGATAGATTTCATGCCTCAACAATTGCCGATCTCGGGATGCTCTGGGGAACTATCCTCGCCTTGGGCGCTTATTCTTTCGGCGAATCTTTTGTAGCCAGAAATCTCGGACTCAAGAGTTGCTTCAGCGCCGGAGAGTGGACAGTCAAACTTTTCGCTATGGACCATGACAACCTGCGCATTCCCGACGAAGACGAAGACTCATTCTGGCCGCATCCCGCCTTTCGTGCGGCGGTAGTCGACGAGTCCTTTCTCTGCGCGAATCCGGGCCGGCCAAAGCAAATCGAGGGGAGTTCGTTGTGGTGCCTCGAAGACATCTATCGCGTCGATGCAACTACCCGCGCAAAGAGCAAAGACTACCTCCATCGAGCCATGGAGAAAGGCTACAAACAAACCCGGCAACATCTGGACAATGACCCGCGCGTGCAGAGGTTTTTTTCCAAGTCGTACATCCGGCATATGCACGATTGGGACAAAATCGTGTCGGACTACCTT
>JAFAJU010000018.1 GCA_019236035.1 Verrucomicrobiota bacterium
CCTGCATCGCTCACAAATCTTCAGAGATTTGTGAGCGATGCAGGCTATGGCAGCAGAATCCTCCGGCTACGCCGGACAATGCTGCTGCTTTTTTCGAAGAAGAATTTAAAAACAGTTTGTTTCGATTCATTTATTTCAAATCAGCTCTTAAGCAGACGCGGAAGCGCCTGTTTAAGAGCTTTCTAGCCCGCAATAAACGCGTCGGTAGTCCCAGCGGGTGATTTTTGCGGGCTAGCGCAACGCGCTAGGAATTGTCGCCCGCTGCAGCCTATCGCTGAAAGCGCGTCCCAGCTCGCCCCGAGGCACCAATCAATACTCGCGTTGGAACGCGCCTTCAGCGCCGGCCCGCGTGGTGGTCAATTCCTAGCGCGCTGCGCTAGGCTGTCTTGGAACGCCGCTTCGCGGCTGATGACCATCGACTCATGTTTGCGGGAAGCTGACTTGGTCAGTCAACTCGAGGCGATCTGCTACCCGACCAAGCCCTTCCTGAGCCGGTTCGGTGACATCTAGGAAAAGTATGGTCGCCTCAAAGCTCGGATACCGCTCCTCGATTCGTTCGCAGCTAACGACCATACCGGTCACATCCTCACAGACCGGATAATCTTCAGGACCGATAGGGTGAGCGCAGATCCGGATTGCGAGCTGTGTCCCGAGCGGAAAACGCCAGCGCGATCTTAGCACGATCCCATTCTCGCTGATTACGAGGTCACCGGGACTTCCGAAGCAACAATCGATCCCGTAGTCGAGATAAATCGCGAAGTCCGCGTCTTGGGCATCACCTGGGGCACACATTGCTTTCGCTAGGCCGACCTGGGAAAGGTAGTCTCGAACTCGCGTGAGTCAAGGTTGGTCGCTCATCTCAGATTCTACTTCTCCCATTATCCGGCGCGCGAGCCGGCCAAGCAGATAAGTCGTGACGATAGTGACAACGAAGCCACTCCCCCAGAGTAGATAATCGTGCAGATCCGGTTTTCGCGTCCCTCGCGCCATATCGACGCCGAATTGCCCGAGAGTACCAATAAACGCGTAGAGAAACAGCCCCGGACTTTGACCGAGCGCAACCCAGAGCAGGCAGCGGCTGAGACGGACGCGGGTCAATCCATAAAGATAATTTAGCAGGCTCGATGGGGCCAACGGGTTCAGTTGCGACAATACAACGATCTTCCAGCCGTGACGTGCGATGGCCCCGTCCAGGATGCGTAGTCTGCGGTTGTTGGAAAGGAGCCTGTCGATGCGCTGACGCCCCACTTTTCTTGCGATCACAAATGCGATCGCTGCACCCAAAAGGTTTCCCGCCAAAACCAGAAAAAATCCCCACCAAAGCCCGAAAAAGAATCCGCCGCCCATGCTCAGGATCCCGCCCGGCAATAGTAATAAATTACAAAGGGCATAGGTAATCGGGTAAACGAGCCCGCTCCAAAAACCGAGCTGCTGAACATACTCCCGCGCATCCCCGATCCAGTTGACGATCGGATATTTTGTGGATGCGATGAACAGGGCGATCAGACCGAGAACCAGTCCGCCCCCTTGAATAATCCAAGACCAAGGGATCCTATTATAAGTTGCGGACGAACTGTGCGAGCTCGGCGGTGGTGTCATAAGCGAGAAAAGGTGTGATCAGGTAAATTCCAGGGAAATATTCCAAAGCGGCACGCACCACGTCTTTTGCGATTTCGATCCCCTGACGACGTCCTTGCGGCCCTTCTGTCCCGGCCATGCGCGACCGGATTTCATCGGGGACGATGATTCCTGGAACCTCGTGATGTAAAAACTCGGCCTGTTTTCCGTTCAACAACGGCCAAACGCCGGTCAAAATTGGTACCCCGAGATCCTTGGTTCGTACATGCATCTGTTTAACGAGCGTTTGATCGAAAACCGGTTGCGTCATGACGTAACGCGCCCCGGCTGCGATTTTGCGTTCAAGGCGAGAGATTTGAGCGTCCAGGTTTTTCGCGTTTGGATTAAAGGTGCAACCCATAACGAAATTTGTGGGGTATTTAATGTTCTTGCCCGCAAAGTTATAGCCTTTATTCAAGCCGCAGATGATCTCCATTAGTTGAATGGAGTTAACATCGTAAACAGAAGAAGACCCTGGATGATCGCCGAATTTGGCAGGGTCTCCAGTCAAAGGCAAGATATGTCTGATACCGAGCGCAGCGATGCCCATGAGCTCGCTTTGGAGGCCGATGAGGTTTTTGTCTCGGCAGCTGACATGGAGCAGTGGCATTATATTGTATTGCTGTTTGAGGATCGCGCCGATCGCCAAGTTGCTCACCCGGAGAATCGCCAGCGAATTATCCGCCAACGTTATCGCGTCGCTCCCGGCATCGATTAAAGCCTGCGCCGCCGTGAAATATTTTCCGAGATCCAACGTTTTGGGTGGATCAAGCTCGGTCACCACCACCGTCTGACCGCTAGCCATTAAATCCAGGAGGCTCGTCTCGGCCGGCCTTCTCTCGGCTTTCAACTCCGGTTCACCAACCCATTGAACAACCGGTTTCGATCGCACCGGTTTCAGGCCGGCGATCGCTTTCGCCACTTCGCGAATGTGCTGCGGTCCAACGCCGCAGCAGCCGCCAATCAGGCTCGCGCCTTGCGCGACAAATTCCTTTGCCGCCTGACCCAGATACTCCCCCGCAGCGTTGTAAATATATCGCCCGTTGTGATAACGAGGATAACCGGCGTTGGGAAATGCGCTGATTAAAAACTCAGCCGGAATCCGGCGCAAAACGCGCAGCATCGCACGCGGGCCGGTTACACAATTGATTCCGACGACATCGGCACCAAGTCGGACCAGCTCCCGAAACGCTTGGGTGATCGGGAGGCTGGATGGCAGCCGGCCTTCCTCGGACGAAACCATCGAACAGATGACGGGAATCTTGGCGTCGAGTTTTCTCACCGCATCTAGAGCGATCCGGATTTCTTCGAAGTCCAGAAACGTCTCCAGAAAAACAACGTCGACTCCAGCATCCAGCATCGCTTCCGCCTGCTCCATGAACAGCCCTGCTCGGTCGCTGTCTTGACACTCGGTTTTAGGATCTGCGATCCCCAAGGGCCCGATGCTCGCGGCCAAATAGATTGGGTGTGAGCCGATGGATTGGCGCGCCAACTGGATAGCCGCCTGATTCAATTCTTTAACGCGACTCTGCAAGCCATATTTTGAAAGTCGCGCACCGTTTGCGCCAAACGTGTTTGTCTCAATCAAGCGAGCGCCAGCCCCTACATAGGAGTCGTGAATGCGCGTCACCAGGTCGGGCGCGGAGACGTTGAGTTCTTCAAAACAAACGTCGAGTGGTACTCCCGCCGACATCAGCTCGGTCCCCATTGCGCCGTCACCGCACAGTACGGCAGACTTTAGTTCTTCCAGAAATTCCATGGCCTCAAGCCACCATGTTAACCGCGGATGCTCACTCCACCAATAGATTATCAATCAGTCGCGTGGCGCCAAAAAAGACGGCCGCAGCCAGTAGTACCGGCAATCTGGCTGGCTCTTTGGGCTGAAGCGTTTCCGGATCTACGGCCACGACGTAGTCGACTTTGGCCAGCGGTCCGCGTTCGATGCGGCGTCGCATCCATTTCTCCAAAGCTTTCCGTCGAACCACCTGTGTGCGTATCTTCAGCTCGGCTTCGCGCAGCGTCTGTCGGATCAAGGGGGCCTGCTTTCGTTCTTCCGCGCTGAGATAGACATTCCGGGAACTGAGCGCTAGTCCGTCAGATTCGCGGATCGTCGGATGACCGATGATCCGCACTGGAATATTCAGGTCGCGGACCATTCGGCGCAGAATCACCAGCTGCTGAAAGTCCTTTTCACCGAACACCGCAGAATCGGGTTGAACAAGATTGAATAGTTTCGTCACGACCGTGCAGACACCCGCGAAATGGCCAGGACGAGAAGTTCCGCACATCACCACAGCCAGCGCCGATTCGTTTACCATAACGGATGCGTCGGGGGCGTACATCTCAGCAGGTGCAGGTGCGAACACGACATCGCACTTTCTTGCCCGGAGGAGCGCGCAATCACAGTCAAAAGGGCGCGGATACTTGTGAAAATCTTCTCGGGGACCGAATTGGGTTGGATTTACGAAAATGCTAGCAACCGTAGATCCATGGCGTCCGGCAAGGCGCCTGGCACGATCGACGAGGGCTAGGTGCCCTTCATGGAGGGCACCCATGGTGGGAACGAGGATCAGCGGTCGCGGCAAACGCCGGCTGAGGCGGTGCATCCCGGTCAGGGACTTGACTATGCGCATATCGGTTTCCGAATCATTTTCTTTGCCTTGGATCGAACGCGTCACGCAAACCATCCCCGAGGAAGTTCAGGGCGAGGAGAGTCAGCGACATGGCAATTGCCGGGAAAACCAACAACCACCAATAGCCCTTGATGGGATTGATGACTTGGGCCGCATCACTCAGCAACAGTCCCCAGCTTGCCAGAGGCGCCTGGACACCGACACCGAGAAAACTGAGAAACGATTCGTCCAAAATGACGGCGGGTACCGTCAATGTAAGGTAAACGAGGGCCACACCGATCAGGTTCGGCAGAAGGTGTTGAAAAATGATGTTGAAATGACTCTGACCGATGCTGCGGGCCGCCAGCACAAATTGTTGCGATTTGAGGCTGAGAACCTGGCCCCTGACAATCCGCGCCATGGTCAGCCATTCGGTCAAGCCGAGGCAAAGAATCAAGATCACGATCTTTGAGTAACCGATGAGGGCTTGTAATCCGTGAGTTTCCATTCCGCGCCTGAGCAGCGGGTCTAGCGCGCTAATTAAAACGAGCAAAAAAATGAGTCTCGGAATCGCGTACAACACGTCGACAAACCGCATCATGATGGAGTCAGCCTGACCGCCGCCGTATCCGGCGACCATTCCATAGATTATCCCGACCACAAAACTGACCAGTGCACCGGCGATCCCGACCAGCATTGAAACCCGGGCCCCAAGCAAAACGCGGTAGAGCAGATCCCGGCCATTCAGGTCTGTCCCGAAGGGATGCTGGTCAGAAGGCGGTAAGAAGCTGTTGTGCGTGACTTCTCCGAACCCGGCCGGTAGGAGAATCGGCCCAAAAATTGCCGCGAGAGCAACGGCAATGAGAGCGATCCCCGAGACGATCGCTGCCGGGTTTCGGCGAAGCTTTGCCCAAGGGGATCGAGACTCAATCATAAAGCGTGATGCGGCGATCCAGGAAGCCATAAAGGACATCCACGATCAGGTTAAATAGCACCAACAGCGTGCAGTACACGATGACGACTCCCGCAAGTAAAAATCCGTCCCGGTTGAGCACTGAATTGACGAAGAAACTGCCCGCCCCAGGAATACTAAAGATGCTTTCCACTACTATCGAGCCGGTCAGCAAATTGGCCGCAAGCGGGCCGAGAAATGATACGACCGGAAGAATGGCGACCCTTAGAGCGTGTTTGTAGATCACCGTGTTTTCGCTGAGGCCCTTGGCGCGCGCAGTGCGAACGTAATCCTGGGTCAATACCTCCAACATGCTTGCCCGGGTGAGTCGGGCGATGTAGGCCACATAAGGAGCAGCAAGGGTGATCGACGGAAGGATGAGACTTTGGACGGTGCCCCAGCCACCCACCGGGAGCACCGGAACGTAGATGGCGAAGACCAGCACCAAAAGTGGACCGATGACAAATGAGGGTAAAGATATGGCGAATAATGCCGCGAGCATGGCCGTTCGATCGATCCAGGTGTGCTGCTTTGCTGCGGCGAGCGATCCCAGCAGAACGCCTCCCATGGTCGCCACACAAAAGGCGATCCCACCCAGCAGTCCGGAGACTGGCAGGCTGTCTGCCAGGATTTCGTTGACGGATCGGCTCCGGTATTTCGTCGATAGTCTCAAATCGCCGTGGACCAGGTCTCCAAGGTAGTTGATATACTGTTCCGGAAGCGGACCATCTAACTTGTACTTCGCGAGAAGCTGTTTCTCGATGTGCTCCGGTAACTTTCGCTCCCTGTCGAACGGTCCGCCTGGCATGAGCCGGACGAGGAAAAAGGTGATTGTGACGACGGAGAAGAGGATGGCTATCAACCCGAGACATCTTGTCGCGATGAACCTCAGCATGGAAGCGGGTCAGAAGTCAGGAGTTGCAGGAGTCAGGAGTTCAGGAGGTCAGGAGAGCGGAGAAGCCCCGGGCCCAGACTTTAAATGGCGCGAAGAAATGGGAAGCCTGGATTTTGCCGGAAGAACTGTATGGCATTTTGTATCCTCGTTAATGCTGCACGCTTCAGCCCTCCTGAACTCCGGCAACTCCTGACTCCTGAACTCCTTCCTCCTAGTATTGCACTATCGAGTACACGGGGACGTCGGGAGGAAGCTTCTCTCGTCCATTGAGGAATGCCAACTCGATGACAAAAAGCGCTGAGCCGACGACGCCCCCAATTTTTTGTACGAGATTGACCGCCGCTCCCGATGTGCCGCCGGTGGCCAGCAGATCATCGACCAGCACCACTCGTTCGCCTTCCGCAATGGCGTCGATATGCATTTCCACCTCGGCGTCACCATACTCGAGCTGGTAAGAGGACCCGATCGTCTTGTAGGGGAGTTTGCCCTTTTTTCTGACCGGAACACAGCCCAGGCCCAGCTTATAGGCAACCGCAGCTCCGAATAAAAAACCGCGCGCATCGATGCCGACAACTTTCGATGGATTCGCTTTCTGAGCTTCGTCCGCAAGGTGGTCGATCACCCGTTGGAATAATTGTCCGTTTCCCAGAATGGGCGTTATGTCTTTGAAAATAATGCCGGGCCTTGGAAAGTCCGGGATATCGCGGATAGCGGACTTAAGCTGCTCTAAGTTGACCATTTGCAACGAACCTGGACGAACGATGGCGAACGTCAATGCTCATATTAGAGAAATCCTTCGCGCGGGTGCCCCGGATACCTTTTATTAGCTTCATTGACGTCCGCTCTTGTTCGTCCAGGTTCGTTGCTTGTCATCATTATGAGTTCGTTCGACCGTTTTTGGGTTGAGTTAGCCTTGATTTGTTATGTCCTTGGCTTCGGGTATTCGGTCTATTCACTGGCCGCGAAAAGATTCCTGACGCCGCGTATCACGTTCTTGGCAATCTGCGCCGGATTTTTGTGTACAACGATCTTCTTGTTTGATCGTGGGCATGCGATTGGGCGTTGTCCGATCACAAACCGGTTCGAGGTGCTGGTGTTCATGACTTGGTCGATGGTGTTAATTTACTTGGTGATCGGCTCGACCTATCGCCTCTCGTTAATGGGAGCATTTACGGCGCCGGTGGCATCGGCCTTGCTGTTGTTGGCGGTCACACTTTCCCCTGACGGCTCAGCCACCCAAAAGATTAGAGTCAATCCTTGGCTGGAGGCGCATACTTCCTTTTCGATGGTGGCCTGTGGAGCATTCGCCTTGGCATGCGTTGCCGGTGTGATGTATCTGGTGCAGGAGCAGCAATTGAAAACGCGCCAACCAGGCTCGATCTTTTATCGGTTGCCGCCGATCACGGCGCTGTCGGTGGCAAATTCACGTCTGTTATGGTTGGGTTTTATCCTGTTCACCGTTGGTCTTGCCACGGGATTTCTGATCGGCCAACGGATTGATTGGGTGCAGGCGGTTTGGTCAATCGCGGTGTGGTGTGTTTACGGCGGTATCTTGATTGCCCGGGTTCGCCATGCGATGGCGGCCAAGTGGGTTGCGACCTTATCGATTCTCGCATTTAGCTTGTTATTGAGCACGTTTTGGGGGATTCGATTTATCTCAGATCGTCCGTCGCTTTAGATGAACATCTACTGTTTCGGCATCAGTCATCACACGGCGAACATCGAAGTCCGCGAACGATTCGCTATTCCGGACTCTGCCTTGGCGGACTCACTGACGCGGCTGGCGAAAATCCGCAATGTGGACGAAGGCGTCCTCCTATCGACCTGTAACCGAACAGAATTCTACATTGTCAGCCCCGATGCCCAGCTAACCGTCGAACCTCTTTTTCATGATTTCTATGGACTGTTAGAGATCACGGAGTTTGAGCATCTTTTTCGGCTGGCAGCCGTTCCCACCGTGCGACATTTGTTTCGGGTCGCTTCGGGTCTGGAATCCATGGTGATCGGTGAGACCGAAATCTTCGGGCAGGTCAAACGAGCATATGAGGCTGCGGCTAAGTCCGGGACGACGGGGAGGATATTGAACCGGCTTTTCCAGAAGGCTTTCCAGGTAGGCAAGCATGTGCGGTCTTCGACGGGAATCACGCGGGGTCGCGTTTCGGTGGGTTCGGTGGCCGTGGATCTGGCCGAACAGATTTTCGGGAATCTTGCGGGCTGTAAAATTATGATCTTAGGCGCCGGCGAGACGAGCGAACGAACGGCGAAGAGTTTTCAGTCGCGGGGAGCAAAGCAACTTTTTGTCTCGAATCGCTCCTATGAAAGAGCGGCGGCCTTGGCGGAGACCATGGGAGGCCGAGCCATCCGGTATGACGACTGGGAAAAAGAATTCCGGGATTTGGATATTCTGGTTAGTTCTACTGCTGCTCCGCACGCGATCGTCACGCGAGCAAAGCTCGAGCCGATTTTGAGGACGCGCCGGGACAGGCCACTTTTCATTATTGATCTCGCCATGCCGCGGGACGTCGAACCGGCCGTTCACGATCTGGACGGTGTCTTTGTGTATGATTTGGATTCGTTGCAGACGATCGCGGATCGAACTCTTGAGGCTCGTCGGAAAGAATTGGATTCATGTGACGGCTTGATCGAAAAGCATGTGCGCGATTTCCAGATGTGGTTAAACCGGGCTGCCGAGATGACGGTTCTACCGGTGGCAACCGAGCGCCCGCGGACGTGAAGACGATCATCCTTGGGACTCGCAGCAGCCAGTTGGCGTTAGCCCAGGCCGAGCTCGCAAAGCAGGCGATTGAGCGCCTGCCGGAAAGACCGGAGGCGATCATCCGGATCACGACGACGACCGGCGATCGACGACTGGATATTAGCTTGAGTCAAGCAAGTCCGAAGATTCCCAAAGGGTTGTTCACCAAGGAGTTGGAGGAGGCTCTCTTGGCCGGCGAGATCGATATCGCGGTTCACTCTCTCAAGGATCTCCCGACCGAATTGCCACCGGATCTCGAATTGGCCGCGACCCTGCCGCGGCACGATCCTGTCGATGTCCTCGTTTCGAAATCCGCGAAATCACTCCGCGAGATCCCAGTGAGCGGAATCGTCGCAACCGGCAGCCCGCGACGGGCGCGCCAGATTGCGGTTCACCGGCCCGATCTTCGCGTGACGGACATCCGCGGAAACGTGCCTACCCGGATCGCGAAGCTTCTGGCCGAGGATTCATGGAACTCGCTGGTGCTCGCAAGAGCCGGCTTGGAGAGAATTGGTTACAGCCTGACCAGCGGCCGAATGGAGTTCGCCGGACAAGTACTTTTCGTTTCGGATCTGGTCGAAATCCTGCCGGCAGTTGGCCAGGGCGCAATTGGCTTGGAAGTCAGGGCGGGCGACTTGGGACTGAAGCAAATCCTGACCTCCGTCAACCATGCGCCAACCTGGTTTTGCACCGCAGTCGAACGCGAGTTCTTGCGACTGCTAGGTGGCGGTTGCCAATTGCCGCTGGGCATGCGCGCCCGGATTCGAGAGGGCGAGGTCCAGTGCGAAGCGATCTTTTTCGACGAGTGCGGCAAAGTGAGGTCTGGAATGGTCTCCGGTGAATACCAGACACCCCGGGAAGCTGCCGCCGCTCTTCTCGACAAAATCTATGAAAATGCGAAGTAAAGGTTTCTGCATTCTAGCCGGAGCGGGTCCGGGCGATATTGGACTGGTCACCCTGCGAACCAAGGAGGCGGTCGAACAAGCGCAAGTAGTTGTGTACGACTATCTTTGTAATCCCGAGATTCTCAAATGGGCGGCGGCGGATGCGGAGATTGTTTATGCCGGAAAAAGGTCCGGCCGGCATACATTGCGCCAGGAGGAGATCAACCAGTTTCTTATCGATAAGACAAACGAAGGAAAACGAGTTGTGCGGTTGAAGGGAGGCGATCCGTTTGTTTTCGGTAGAGGAGGTGAAGAGGCTGAAGCATTGGCGGCGGCAGGTCTACCCTTCGAAATCGTTCCCGGGATAAGCTCTGCAATTGCGGTTCCTGCCTACGCGGGGATACCCTTGACTCACCGGGATGTCGCGTCTTCTTTTACCGTCTTTACCGGACACGAAGACCCAACCAAAGAAGCGCAGGCTGTCGATTACAAAGCGCTGGTCGCGGGGAAAGGCACTTTGGTCATGCTGATGGGCATGGAAAGGCTTGAGGCGATCGTTCCACAATTGCTTGCGAACGGTGCGGATGTCCACCTCCCGGTCGCCGTGATTCGTTGGGGCACGACCGGTCGCCAGGAAACAGTTGTAGGAGAACTTGGGTCGATCGTGGCCGCAGCTGATGGATTTCAGCCCCCGGCAATTGCGGTCTTTGGTCACGTTGTTGACCTCCGGGCAAAACTGAGCTGGTTCGAGCAACGACCGCTCTTTGGCCGGCGGATCGTGGTCACGCGCACGCGGAGGCAGGCGGGAGCGCTGAGCGCTAAGCTGAGACTGCTTGGCGCTGATGTCTACGAGCTACCCACGATCCAGGTGGAGCCGCCGAAGAACCTGATGGAATTTGGTGAGCTAGTGCGGGACGCCTACCAATATGATTGGCTGATTTTTACGAGTCCAAATGGCGTCGATGCGTTCTTTGAGATGTTCTATCGGCTCTACAATGATGCGCGCAGTATCGGGAACGTGAAGATTGCCGCGATCGGTCCCGCAACCGCTCAACGGATCAAAGATTTTCATCTTTCGGTCGATATGCAACCGAAGGAGTTCATCGCCGAGGCCATCATTGACGGGCTTCAGGAATTTGGAAGTGTCGAAAACCTCAAATTCCTGCTGGCGCGAGCAGAGGGAGCGAGGGAAGTCTTGCCCAAGCGCTTGTCGGACCTTGGCGCGATCGTCGACGAGGCCATCGCCTATCGAACGGTTCCGGAAACGAAAGATGTCTCGGGCGGTTTGGAGAGATTTCGTTCTGAGGGAGCCGATCTGGTCACCTTTACAAGTTCATCCACCGTAGAGAACTTCCTGGCGCTGAAGCTGCCTTGGCCGGATCAATTGAAAACGGCCAGTATCGGGCCAATCACCTCCGGTACGATGCGGAAGAATGGTCTGCGTGTGGACGTGGAAGCCGAACGATACGACATGGACGGCCTGGTGGACGCGATTTTGAGCCTATATTCGACCGGGTAGGGGTGGTGGCTGGTCCTGCTTGCTAGACAACGTTGCGCGCGGTTACCCGCGGTAGGGCGAGGCTTTGGCCGAGCCGCGGGGCGTGCACGCCGCCCTGCCCTTTGCTGATGTCACGCGCCACGGCTCGGACGAAGCCTCGCCCTACCGGCGCGGAAGCTGACCCTACCCGTTTTGCTCAAAAATCTGTCCACGCGGACGGTTCGCTTACAAAAAAAAACTCCGCCGCGAAGGGTGGAGTTCGGTAAGCTCCTTGACGAGAATGAGTTAAGGATTGAATCGGAACTTAAGCTTGCCGCGTTTGGCGGCTAATTTTGCTTTTCGACGCACCTTTTGTGATGGTGTTTCGAAAGCGCGCAAACGGCGAACCTCCTCCATGATCCCCTCGGCATCGAGCTTGTTCTTGAGCCGTTTAAGGGCTCTGTCGATGGGTTCACCTTTTCTAACAATGACTTCCGGCATAAAAATCCTCTTATTACAGATGCTTTTTAGTATGAGGGGTAAATAGTAACCGGGGTTTTTCGGAGCGTCAATCGATCAAGCAAAAATCCTTAGGCGAGTTTTCAGTTGCGTCTGGAGCTTGTTTTGGCAACGATGCCAAGCCTGAAAATTGGGTGCAGGCCGCGCACGGTGCCAGGCCTGTTCCCTGCTCTTCAGTACTTTGCGATTTCTGCCAAAACCATGAACAAAGCCGTTGTCTTCGGTCTGGGTTGCCTCGGAGTAATAATTCTCGTGTTCGGCGGTTTGTTCGTTGCTCTTGCGGGCGGTTACAACGGGTTAGTCAGGTCTTCGACGGCGGTCGATGCTTCCTGGGCGCAAGTGCAGACTCAGTATCAACGTCGGGCGGATCTGATTCCGAATCTGGTGCGGACCGTCGAGGGAGCTGCTAATTTTGAGAAATCGACGCTGACCGATGTCGTCAACGCCCGAGCCAACGCAACAAAGGTCACGATCGATCCGTCGAAGGCCCCCACTGACCCCGAGCAGCTTCGACAGTTTGAACAGGCGCAGAACGCGCTCAGCGGGACTTTAGGTCGTCTCCTGGCAGTCAGTGAAAGGTATCCTGAGCTGAAAGCGAACGGCAATTTTCGTGATCTTCAGGCTCAGATCGAAGGCACCGAAAATCGGATTGCCGTCGCACGCCGTGATTTCAATAACACCGCTCAAGGCTACAATGCTCAAGTCCGTTCTTTTCCGACCGTGATTTATGCCGGTTGGTTCGGGTTCCAGCCCAAGCCTTACTTCCAAAGTGTCGCGGGCGCAGAAGCCGCCCCAAGCGTCAGTTTTCCTTCGTTCAGCCCAAGCCCGAGCCCGAAATAACCGTTCGCCGTTCACCGTTCGGCGTTCAACGTTCGCCGTTTGGGGTTCGGCCCAAAATGCAAGACGTCAAAGGCTAACGCTGTTAGATTTGGGAATGGCCTACCGCGTGATCGCCGCTTTTATTGTGCTCGTCCTGCAGGCCGTGGCTGCGGACATGCCGTCCAAGCCGGAGCATTATTTCAACGACTTTGCTTCACTGGTTGATGCGCAAACGGCTCAGCGGCTCAACAGCGAGCTGGCGGAATTCGAACGGCAGACCTCAAACCAGCTCCTGGTGGTTATCTACCCCAGCTTGCCGCCGAACGCGGCGATCGAAGACTTCACCCAGGATGCGTTCCGGGCCTGGAAACCCGGCCAGCAAGGACGGAATAACGGCGCAATACTCTTTGTGTTTGTGAAAGACAGGAAAATGCGAATTCAGACCGGGTACGGTCTGGAAGGCGCGTTGCCTGACGCGATCTGCAAACGCATTATCGCGGATGAGATGGCACCGCGGTTTCAGGCGGGAGATTTTGCCGGAGGATTGACCGCGGCTGTCAACTCGATGATCGCAGCCACACGCGGGGAATACACAGGGACCGGCCGGACCGTTGCTGAAGCTCGCGGTCGGGTTCGGCACGGTGGAGGTGCTTCGCTAAACCTGATCATCTTTCTGGTTGTTCTCGGCTTCATCGTGCTTTCCTGGTTTCGAGCCGCGCGCAGGGGAACTGTTTACACCAGTTCCCGGTCCGGCGGGTCCGGAAGCCCAGGAGGTATCTGGTGGATCGGAGGAGGCGGCGGCGGGGGAGGTGGTGGCGGTGGCGGCTCCTCCGACAGCGGCGGGTTTTCCGGGGGCGGGGGCGACAGCGGCGGCGGCGGGGCGAGCGGCGGCTGGTGAGATTCTCCATGAAACCGCATCATTTCCTCAAAGCGATCGATCATGACAAAATTGTTTCGGCCATAGCTGCCGCCGAAAAACGAACCAGCGGCCAGATTCGTGTCTATGTGAGTCATCGCAAGCGACTCAATGCACTGGAGTTCGCGAACCGTCGCTTCCTAAAGCTTAAGATGGATCGCACCCCGCTTAGGAATGCTGTGATGATCTTCCTGGCGCCGCGCACCCATAAGTTCGCCGTTGTCGGCGATGTGGCAGTTCATGCCAAGTGCGGTGACGATTTCTGGCGCAGCGTGATCACGGCCATGGAACCGCTGCTGAAGGGCGGAGATTTTACAGAAGCAATCGTCGTTGGGGTCACCAAGGTCGGCGACGTTCTGGCTGAACATTTCCCGCGCTTGTCGAACGACCGGAACGATCTGTCCGACGCGGTTCTTGAGGAGTGACTTAACGGTTCGGGGTTTGGAGTTCGGGGTTCGGAGTTCACAGTTCACCGAATCCCGAACCCCAAACCCCAAACCCCGAACTCCAAACTCCAAACCCCAAACCCCGAACCCCGAACTCTTATGTCCCCAATTCGCATCTTGACAGCGGTCCCAATTTGCGACGGTCACGACAGCGCCATAAACACGATTAACTTGGAATTCATTCGCCATGGGATTGAAG
>JAFAJU010000106.1 GCA_019236035.1 Verrucomicrobiota bacterium
TCTTTTCGCCGTAGCCGAGAGGTTTGTTGCTTGACCAGAATCGGATCATTTCGACGCCATTTTGCTGGTCTCTGCCGAGATAGATCACGGAGTGCCCATGCTCTCGCCTACCGACTGCACTGGTCCAAAAGATCTTCATGAAATCCCCGGGTCTGGCTGCTTCGAAGGAGGTGAAATTACGGCCCAGTCCCAGCTCGTTAAAAAGACAGGCTGTGCCGGGTCCATTCGCATTCCAGCGGCCCCAAATGCCGACACCGTCCGGTTGCCCTTTGATGGCGAGTGATTCGGCTAACCCGCCTGCGAGCGTCGATTCAGGGACCATCTCCTGAATTGCCCGAATGAAGACTAGATAGGTCGCCCCTGAGCAATAGGTGGTTCGGGCTGCGGATGGGTTCACTTGAAGCCTTCCGCCTCTAACCTGAACGGCAGACTGAAGATCGCGCGTGGCAGCATTGGTGGCGAGGTAACCGCCCCCGATTGGCATCGAATTGAGAAGCGAGAGAACAACATAATTCGGATCGCCACTGTGGAGGGCTGCATTCTGCGCGCAGGCTGGCGAAAAGAGTAGCAGCAGGAGGCCGAGAGTAGAGATACGGATCATAAAAACAGGTCCAGACACTTACGGGCGCGTTCGATTGGGTCTGAGACTTCAGTGAAAACAGCAAAGTCACCCCGAAGCGCCTTGAGGGAATATGTTTCGGCCTGGATCTCTCTCCGTGATCGGTAGCCGCGCTTTCGTAGAATGTCTGTCAATGCGTTCCGGCCTTGTTGTGAATACTGGAGCTGCAACGCCGTCACAGCAAGGGCGAGGATCAACCAAGATCTGCTCCTGCGTCTAAAGAGGAGAATTAAGAGGCTAATCATCGTTAAAACCGCCCCGCCTCGATAGACAAACGTTTCCAGAGGTATTTCCCGCTCAAGCTCCTGAATCCTTGTGTTGAGGAGCTCTACCGGTTGAGTCGAATAGAATCGGATGCTCCGGGCCGTGTGACGATCGACTTCTTTTCGGGGCTTTGGTTCCAGCGCCATACCTCTGCTATGTTGGATCAGGAAACGCTACTGGCAACAATCATCTGATGCGCGCGCTCATTATCGAAGACGAGATAAAGACTGGGACCTACCTGCGCAACGGTCTCCGGGAGAACGGCTGGGATTCTGACGTGGCACTCTGGTAAAGCCATTCGCATTTTCCGAATTATTGGCCCGCGTACGGTCAATGATGCGCCGCGGACCCGAGCGCCAGCCGGCCAGTCTGCGGATTGCCGATCTGGAGATTGATCTGATCAACCATCGCGCCACCCGGGCTGGAGTGCGTCTGGAGTGATTGCGAATGCGCTTCAGCATACGTCTGCGGGTGGTCGGGTCACGGTGGCGATCGAACGAAACAGCGCTCAAGTTGAGATCGGCGTCACGGACTCAGGGTGCGGGCTCAGTCAGGAGCACTTGGCTAAGGTCTTTGACCGATTTTATCGGGTGGATGCAGCGCGTGCCAGCCATCCGCATGGAACCGGGCTGGGGCTGGCTATTTTTGTTGCGGTTTTCCGCGTTCGGGGTAGTGTTCGGTTGAACATCTATGGCTGAACTTACCGTGCGCCAGCAGGAAGTGCTCGAATTCATTCGCCAACAACAACGAAAAACAGGGTTTTCTCCGTCCAGTCGTGAAATTCAGGCTCACTTCGGGTTTCAGAGTCAAACGGCCGCGATGAATCATCTGAGAGCCTTGGAAAAAAAGGGTGTCATCAAACGCACACCAGGGAAGGCTCGTTCGACAGTCGATCCTAATTTCAGATTTTTGATACGTCTTCGCTCGATTCCGATTCTAGGCCAGATTCCGGCAGGTCTTCCAATCGATACCTCCGAACTATCGGACGCCAGCCTGGCGGTCGATTTGGCGGCGTTCGGGGTACAGGATCAAGCGGAAGTCTTCGCCGTCAAGGTCCGCGGAGATTCGATGATTGGCGCTCAAATCGCCGACGGCGACACGGTTATTCTGCAGAAGCGGTTGCCAAAAAATGGCGACATCGTAGCGGCCTTGATCGATGGAGAATCAACCCTGAAACGCTATCTGCTCGATCACAGGGAGCCTTTTCTTCGAGCCGAGAATCCAGCCTATCCGGATCTTCTTCCGGCTGCCGAGCTTACGATCCAGGGCGTCATGATCGGGCTGCTCCGGAGAGTGGGTTAGGGGAGTGTCAGTGCCAGTGCTAGTGCCAGTGTGAGTGCCAGCGCGAACAAGCTGCTTTCCAAAATGGGATGCAAACCTGAAGACCAGGCCGTCTTCATTTCACCTTAGATCCTGACACTGGCACTGAAATCGGCACTGGCACTGACACTTGGCGAAGAGGCAGGATATCTAGTGCGTGGGAATAGACCACGATCACTCGATGCGGGTCGTTCGGCTTGAAGTAGATAGGAATGCGAATCCGCCACATTTTATGTCCGTATATCTGTAGATATTTCTGCAGATCGGAGAGTAAACGGGCCGTGAGAACTGTCGGCTTTGCGATTTTCAGGTCCAGGGTTCTATCGCCCGAGAAATCGCACCAAAAATAGAACTCATCGGGGAAGTTTTCGTAGCGAGCACGAAACTGCTCCTGAATGCGCGCCACGAAGGTCACCCACTCTTCGGCATCAACCTCAGGATCGCTGGGACAAGCTTTCCACAAGCTGCCCCAGCACTCGAAGTCGGTCTGGCCGATAGAGTATCGTTTGGTCATGTTCCCTTGATATTCCTGTATGCCGTAGTACAATGTGTCACAACGGCCAATATAATGGCGAAGGTCGCTTTCGGCATTAGACCTTTGGTTCTATTAGGAGCATCACAAAAAGAGCTAAACCTGCGAAGATGACATGGATAACCTTGGAGACATCGTAGGGCGCTCACTCCTGATTACCAGGAAGCCAGTACCTTTGCGAAACGAGGTGGTTGAACGATTGCGCTCAGCTATCTCCAAGCAATTGCTCCCGCAGGGAGCAAGACTCATCGAACGCCAGCTCTGCGAGATGTTGGGCGTCAGCCGTACCTTGGTCCGTGAAGCGCTGCGCCAGCTTGAGGCCGAAGGCTTGGTCACCATCATTCCGAATCGGGGACCTTCGGTGGCGGTGCTCGACCGCGAGACGGCCAAGGGGATTTACGAGGTGCGTGCTGTACTCGAGGCACTCGCCGGCGAGTTGTTCGTCAAACGTGCGACAGAGGAAGACCGTCAGCGCTTACGGACTGCTTTTGCAGCCGGCAAGCGCGCCCTTGAGAGGGGCGACAACGCAGGTGCGCTCGATGAGTGGACGCGGTTTTACGACGCGCTGCATGCGGGAGCCCGGAACGAGAGTATCTCCGCGGCACTTTGTCCGCTGATAGGGCGCACCCATATTTTGCGGCTACGAAGTTGGTCGATGCCTGGGCGGCGCCAAGAATCAATGAAAGAGTTAGAGGCAATGTTGGACGCTGTTCTAGGCGACGATCCGGCGCGCGCCTGGGAAAGCTGCAGGACGCACGTGCTCAACGCGGCCGTCTCTGCCTTAAAGAGCTTCGACCAGGAGACGCCGCAGCCAGCCAAGCCAACTTCTCGAAGAACCAAGAGAACAGCTAGCCCGCGAGAATAACTGGCTCTAACCGGGGCTCGCGCTACGGGCGGAAACTGGTCTGACGGAATCCGAGCCTGGGACCAAGCACCGCATCCAGCCTCGCTGCAAACAAGGCGAGAAAACAGGCAGCGAAGAAGGGCTCGAACGGGAACGTGGATCCATACGGCACCCGGGTGTTCGGGTTTGGCATGTTCGTCCAAATAAATGGGAGCACCTGGATGAAAAAGAAAAGCAACAGCAACTGGAATTCGCGTGGACCATATTTGAGG
>JAFAJU010000122.1 GCA_019236035.1 Verrucomicrobiota bacterium
AGCGACTTCGTGTCGATGGTATCGCACGAGATCCGCACCCCGTTGGGCATCATCCAGTCATCGGCGGAAATACTCGAGGACTATCTCGACCAATTGAAGCCCACGGAGCGCAAAGAACATCTGCAATCCATCCGCAAAAACACGCGCCGCATGGCTGGCTTGCTCGAGGAGGTACTGCTCATCGGAAGCCTCGAAGAGGGTAAGATGGAATTCAAGCCCGCGGTCATGGAACTGCGGGCTTTCGTGCGAAGGCTGATAGAAGAAGTCCAGTCGACAACCAGCGGGCGATGTCCGGTCGAGTTTTCGATTACCGAAGTGCCTGCGGAAATTCAGGCCGACGAACGGTTGTTGCGACATATATTCACGAATCTGCTAATCAACGCCGTGAAATATTCTCACGCCGGGTGGCCGGTGCGTTTGGAGATAAGGTGTGCTGAATCTGCCATTGTTTGTGCGATCCTGGACCAGGGCATTGGAATTCCAGAGGTCGATCGTGAATGGCTCTTCAACGCCTTCTATCGAGGGCGCAACGTCGGCGACCGCCCAGGAACTGGTCTGGGGCTCTTGATCGTAAAGCGCTGCGTCGATTTGCATGGCGGCAAAATCAAACTGGAAAGCAAATTAGGTGAAGGCACGGTAGTGACTGTGAGGCTGCCCATATGAAAAAGATTCTGGTCATAGAAGACGAACCCGAGATGCGTCGCAATCTGACTACCATCCTCCGGCTGGAAAAATTTCAGCCGTTGGATGCCGAGAATGGGCGAATCGGCGTTGAGATGGCCAAGAAGGAGAAACCAGATCTCATTCTTTGCGACGTGATGATGCCGGAAATGGACGGCTATGGCGTGATTGCCGCTCTCCGTGCGGAAGCGGATACGGTCGCCATCCCATTTATCTTCCTCACGGCGAAGGGTGAAAAGCCCGATATTCGAGCTGGGATGAACCTTGGTGCGGATGACTACCTGACCAAGCCCGTCGCTAAGCCGGACCTCCTTGCGGCCATCCGCTCGCGACTGGAACGCGCTGTCCAGCAAGCCGTCCCGGAGTTTAAGCCTAACTTCGATTCTGCCAGGCCGCTGGAAGAAGTGCTCGGCTTAACCCCGCGCGTCGCAGAAACACTCCTCTGGCTTGCGCAGGGGAAGACCAACGGCGAGATAGCGATGATTCTCGGCAACAGCGAATCGACTGTGAAGAAGCATGTTTTGGAAATATTCGAAAGGCTCGGCGTAGAAACCAGAACCGCGGCCAGTTTGCGCGCGCTCGAAGTGCTCAGTTCGCCAGCAGCCAGAGGATAGCCGGAATGGCGGTTGCTCGTCTCGGGAGCGAGCCAAGAGAATCTGCACTTACCCGAGGAGCGCATATGTCCTACACCGGAACTTTCGTTCCATTTACAATAATGATCGGGCGCTCTAAAAGTACTCCAAACTAACTAGGATCTCTATAGAAGGGAAAATTTAGAAGATGAATCAACATGCTTTGCGGCAGACCTACGTCTCACGGACTCGAACTCGCCATAAAAATAGCGCGCCACTGTTGAACGCCTTTCGCAAACAGGCTGTGGTCCAACTGGCGATCGCAAAGATCCGCGACCTCCTAGACCTATTTGCGAACAACAGATCAACGGGCGCCGGCTCGCATTTGTACTATGGTCTGAACAAAGACGAATTGTTCATGGATGGCGCTGGAATATAGAATTAGACGGCGCTCCAACTGGTTTTAGTCTCAGCCCAGGCTTTCAACTAGGTTTCAACCCTGGGTCTGGAGTTTGCACATTTATGCCGTCTTCTTTCAGCGCCGAAGGCGCGATATCAAAATAGCCTAGCCGGCAAAAATCACGTGCTGGTAGGATCGACGAGCTCATTGCGGGCTAGGCTGTCCTGAAGTCTCGCCCTCGGCGCTAAAAAGATGGCCAAACTCTAGCCCCAGGGTTGAAACGCTGGGCTAAGATATTGGCCCTTTCAGAGGAGAAATTCGAGCTAGTTCCGTTAAGTTAGCGCTTATAAGTTGAAATCCTGGGCCGAATTCTGCCCCCCAGGGAGGGAGACTCGGGCGCTTCCCTTTCGCTCGATGAGGTGGCAGTAAGGCAGCATAAGCATCCTGCTTGTGAGAGATGTTGCCTGTGGCGGTGGATACAGGAAGCCCGTGTCCTACGCTGCCGCTGCTGGATCTTTCGTTCCATTTACGATGCTCGGCAAACGCGCTATCCATAGGCTCATCAAGGCAAAACGATACTAGCGTAGAATCGCAAATGGTTAGGCGCTGGAGCTTTCTTAGAAAGTAAAGCCACTTATCAACTTCAAAAAAAAGCGTATGTCCACAAATGAAGCGTATGTCATCTGTCGTTCCGCGAAAGCGCCAGCGGTTTCAAGGGAAAGTGACGCTAGACCTGCAGGCGCGTCTATTCGGCCCCGCATAAAAGACTCGGTCGCGTCATCCGATTTGGATAGGGCGCTGGTGGAGGCAGCCGAGGAATTAGATTTTGATTGGCCGGAGTTTCTGCCGGCGGAGCGGGTCATAA
>JAFAJU010000394.1 GCA_019236035.1 Verrucomicrobiota bacterium
GAGAAAACGACCGAATACTTCCTCCGATTTGCCCCAACAATAAATATTCGCGTGATCAAAAAAGTATAAACCGCATTCGAGCGCCGCATCGATCGCGTCGCGGCCGCGCTTTATCGTCTCGGCCGTCAGCGTAGAATCATCAAACGAGCCCCCGATCATCATACAGCCAAAGATGATGGGCGAGTCCGAGATTTTCTGTGACGTCATAAGTTCCCCCAATCAATGATTACCGCATATCACTCACAGTAGTGCACCAAGTCCGCGGCTCGTATAGCAGCGCTGCTGCGGATTTTGGCCGGGTGCGCGACGCGAGGAGGGAGAATACCCGCAGTGGTCTTTGACTGACGAGCAACAAAGCACCCGGCCAAAAGCCGCACAGCCCTCCGGGTTGGGGCGGCGCCGGCGCCTCGCCGCGTTGCTGGCTCGTTAAATAGGAGCTCAGCTATTCGCCTCGCCAGCGCCTTGCGAGTCATCCGGCGGCGCTCCCAACGCTGCCATACGAGCCGCGGACTTGGTGCACTAGGAGTCACTCCTTTAGCCCGATCGAATCCAGAGTGCGAATGGCTGTCTTCAAAAACTTCAGGCGCGAGTACCATTTATAGTTCGCTTCTACGATGGTCCAAGGAGCAAACTCGGTCCAGGTCTGTTCAAACATATCCTCCGCAGCTTCGTTGTGTTCGTCCCATTTTCGCCGGTTGCGCCAGTCTTCCTCTGTAATTTTCCAATGCTTAAGTGGATCAGCTTCGCGGCGTTTGAAGCGATCCAGTTGCTCCTCCTTGGTGATATGAAAATAAATCTTAATGATCGAGGTCCCATCCTCAGCCAAGAGGCGTTCGAACTCGTTAATCTCTCGATAGGCCCGTTTCCACTCGCCCGGAGTCGCAAACCCCTCCACGCGTTCAACAAGCACCCGTCCATACCAGGATCGATCGAAGATCGCGATCTGACCGTACGGAGGCAGCTTGTTCCAGAAACGCCAAAGGTAGTGGTGCTGATACTCTTCCTGCGTCGGTTTGACGATTGAGTAAACGCGGTAAGTTCTTGGGTCGAGTTTCTCGACCAGACGCCTGATGGCGCCACCTTTCCCGGCCGCGTCCGGTCCCTCGACCACCACCACGAGGTTATGCGTGGTTTCCATCAAGGCCCGTTGCAGATTCAGAAGCCGCAACTGGTAGTCTTTGATTTTGATTTTGTATTCTTCCTGGTCGACCGATTTGTTCTGGTCCAACTCGTCGAGTATTATTTTGCGCTTGCAAGGTTTGTCGTCTTTACCCATCGAGGCTCACGAGGTTTGGGGGGAATCGAAAGCTTCACCGGAAATCAGCACGGGGAAACCGTCGCGGATTGGATAACACATTCTGTCAGCTTCGCATACCAAACAGCCCTCAAGTTCAACATCGAGAGTTAAGCCTGCCTGGTTTCGCACCAGGCGCGATCGAATCTGGCTATTGATTTGGCGCAGTTCCGCGGGACTGGCGAGGCGAAGGGGTGCATGACTTACCGGCGCACAAAGAATTTGCAAGAGGGGGTCTTCCATTTTCGGGTTCTCCTAGCCTGCCAGGCAGGCTAGGACAACCCGAAAATGGAAGACCCCCTCTTGCAAATTCTCAGTACCTCGGGACACTCGGATCAACCTTCTCTGACCAGGCCTGGATGCCTCCTTGCAGATTGCTCAGTTTGCGGAAACCGGCGTCCTGAAGAATTTTTAAGGCTTTGGCGCTTCTGCCGCCCACTTTGCAATGGAGGACGATCTCATCGGCGCTATCCAGCTCACTCAATCGCGCTGGTAACTCGCCCAGCGGAATCAGTTTCGATCCGGAAATGTTGCAGATGTCGTATTCGTATGGTTCTCGTACGTCCACCAGGACAAACTTGTCCTTGCGATCAATCTTTGTCTTCAGTTCGGTTGCACTGATTGTCGGGACGTCCAACTCCTTCGCCGCTTCGGCGTCAGCTTGCGGAATTCCGCAGAACTGATCATAATCGATCAGTTCGTGAATCGTGGGATGATCTCCACAGATTGGGCAATTCGGATCCTTGCGGATCTTGAACTCTCTGAACCTGAGCTTGAGTGCGTCAAAATTCACCAGGCGACCGATCAGCGGGTCGCCGATACCGATAATCAATTTAATTGCTTCAATGGCTTGCAGTACACCAATGATTCCCGGCAACACCCCCAGTACTCCACCCTCTGCGCAGCTGGGCACCATCCCGGGCGGAGGAGGTTCAGGGAACATGCACCGGTAACAGGGCCCACCGAGGTGCGGTGCGAAGACGGTGCATTGGCCGTCGAATCGGAATATCGATCCATAGACGTTCGGTTTCCGGCTCAGCACACAAGCATCGTTTGAAAGGTAACGAGTCGGGAAATTGTCCGTCCCGTCGATGATGATGTCATAATCTTGAACAAGCGGAAGCGCGTTCTCGCTGCGAAACAACATATCGTGCAGCTCAACCTTGACATTCGGGTTCACGGCTTTAATCCGGTCTTTAGCGGAATTCAGCTTCTTCCGGCCAACATCGTCTGTGCCGTGCAGTATCTGGCGTTGTAGATTGGAGAAATCTACGACGTCGTAGTCGACCAGACCTAAGCGCCCGATACCGGCTGCGGCTAGATAGAGCGCGATAGGCGAACCCAGGCCCCCGCTTCCAATACACAGGACGCTGGCCGCTTTTATCCGTTTTTGCCCTTCAAGCGTCACTTCCGGCATGATGAGGTGCCGGGAATAACGCGCAATCTCATCGTTGCTGAAATCTATGTTCTGCAACCGGTCTTCGGAAAT
>JAFAJU010000404.1 GCA_019236035.1 Verrucomicrobiota bacterium
TTTTGCATCGGCCTTGCTTCCGGTTGCCTTGCAGATGAATAACGGGAATATGAAAGATGCGGTCACGGATTCGTACGAGATGGCCTTGGAAGTGCTGAAGCAGCGCCAAAGCTTTCATACCCGGGCTTTGCATGAGCTTGAGGGTCGGTCGGGCAGACTCGATGCCGCAGAGTTCAATGAGCGCATTGTTCATTCGAGTGACGATCCCCGCCCGGGCGAGGATCGATAGTAACGGAGTCTCTCGCAAATTTCGATGAAAGCGTTACGCCTGATCATCGGTCTCTTGATCTTCCTTGCGGTCGCGTCCCGCGGGTTGACAACGGAATCGGCAGAGACACGAGTGGAGAAGATTTTGGGGCAGATGACCTTGGACGAAAAGATCGATTACATTGGCGGGGTCAACGCGATGTCAATTCGACCCATTCCCAGACTGGGCTTACCGGAGATTCGCATGTCGGACGGCCCGCTCGGAGTCCGTCGGGACACGCCGAGCACCCGCTATCCGGGAGGTATCGCGCTGGCAGCGAGTTGGAATCGGGCTCTTGCGGCGAGCGAAGGTTTATCGATGGGGCGGGATTGTCGGGCTCGCGGTCTCCATGTTCTGCTTGCTCCCGGCGTAAATATTAACCGCCTCCCGATCTGTGGAAGGAATTTTGAATATATCGCCGGCGAAGATCCTTATTTGGCCGCAGAACTGGTGGTTCCCTTTATTCGAGGAGTGCAAAGTCAGGGAGTCGTGGCAACCATAAAGCATTTCGCCGCTAACAATCAGGAAATTAATCGGCAGACTATCAATGTGGTTGTCAGCGAAAGGGCCTTGCGGGAGATCTATCTGCCTGCGTTTGAGGCCGCGGTACGAATAGCCGGAGTCGGTGCCGTCATGGATGCGTACAACAAGGTGAATGGGCAGTGCTGTACCGAGAACGAGTTTCTGAATAAGTGCGTCCTGAAATCGGAATGGGACTTCGATGGAGTCCTGATGTCAGATTGGGGAGCTACCCACAGTGCGTTGGGTCCGGTTCGCCACGGCCTGGACCTGGAAATGCCGACAGGCGAGTGGATGAACTCGAAAAATTTGGTCCCAGCCCTGGATAACGGCGAAATTACCGAAAAGCAGATCGACGACAAAGTGAGGCGGATTTTGCGAATGATCGTGCGGATGGGATTTCTCGATCGTCCACAGATAGATCCATCGATCCCGGAAAATGATCCTGAGAGCGCCAAGACCGCCTTGGCTGTCGCTGAGGAGGGAATCGTCCTCCTGAAGAACGACCAGAAGACTTTGCCATTGGACCGGGCCCGGGTGAAAAAGATCGCGGTACTCGGACCGAACGCTCACCCCGGTGTCCCGGCCGGCTGGGGTAGTTCTTATGTCAACCCGTTCTACGCGGTGAGCGCGCTTGATGGCCTCTTGAACAACAAGGGGCCGGATTTGATTGTCGATTACTTCGATGTCGGTGTCGGCAATTTCGGGACTTCGCAATTTGAACACGAAGATGGGTCTGGGAATTTTTCTGACGGCTTGCGGGCAGAATATTTTTCCAACCTGACGCTTTCAGGTACCGCGATCCTCGATCGAGTCGACCGCCGAATCAATTTCGATTGGGCAAACGCGAGCCCTCCGCGTGGTAGTTTGCCGTCCGAATTCAGCGTGCGATGGACCGGAGTGATTCGGGCTAACGACTCTTTTCGCCACGTCTTCCGTGCGAGAGCGGATGCGGGTATTAGGGTTTTCCTCAATGACGAGTTAATCATCAACGATTGGGTCGAGCACGCGGCGCGACCTGACATCGCGACAAGAGTCTTGGAAGCCGGTCGAATCTACAGATTACGGGTGGAATATAAGAATAGCGGTGGGGGAGGTGCCGCAGCGCAGTTTGGTTGGGCGTCATTAAAGATTCCAGACAGTATTGCCGGCTACGATGCTGCGATAGTCTGTGTTGGCTTTGACAACGGCAACGAAGGTGAAGGGTTGGATCGCACCTTCGAGCTACCGGATGGGCAGGACGATCTTGTCAGTGGTGTCGCAGAAAAAAATCCGCATACCGTGGTTGTGCTTAACTCGGGCGGGAACGTCGATATGCACCGCTGGCTGGATAAAGTGCCGGCCCTTCTACACGCCTGGTATCCTGGTCAGGAGGGGGGTAATGCGCTTGCCAAGATCCTATTTGGTGACATAAACCCGTCCGCCAAGCTTCCGGTGACTTTTGAAGTCAGCGAAACCGATAACCCGGCGTTCAAATCTTATCCTTCTGATGAGAGCGGCGAAAATGTCCGGTACGGGGAAGGAATATTCGTCGGGTACCGCGGGTATGATCACTTTGGGATTGACCCTCAGTTTCCCTTTGGTTTCGGGCTTTCATATACCCAATTTGAATATTCCGATCTTCGAATTGACCGGGGTCAATCCCCGAATCACGGTGAAGTGACTGTTACATTCAAAGTTCGAAATATCGGTGATCGGGCAGGAGCGGAGGTCGCGCAACTTTATGTGAAGGAGATGCGGCCGGTAATCGAGCGGCCGATCAGAGAGCTAAAGGGATTTGAAAAAGTGTTTCTATCGGCCGGAGAATCCAAGGTGATAACAATCAGGCTCGATCGGAAATCTTTTGCGTACTTCGACCCTGCAGCAAGTGACTGGAAGACGGACCAGGACGTATACGAGATCTCAATCGGCGCGTCCTCGCGGGATCTAAGAATTAAGCAGACTTTAGAGGTTTTTCCTTAGGCGGCTTGGTAGGGTGCAAAGCCTTGAAGGCCTGCGGCCGCCACCAATTCTTCCAGCTCCCAAAGCCCTGGCTCAATAACAGTGCGTTGCCCTGGGCCCCCAGCCGCTTCGTTCTTCGACCAACTGGTCCTGTTGGCGGCTGGCTTTGGCTCCGCAAGTTCTGCACCGGTCCAATCGCGGCGTGGTCGACCTTGCGGGAGGTGTCATTGCTCCCTAGGCCCGTATCGATTCCCACGAGGATTCGCTTTGCTTTCGGAGCTTTTTGACTCTCTATTTCCTTTGTCAGGGCGGCGGGTGCCGCCTTTAACTTGTATTGTTTCATTTGTCAGGCTGCTGCATATCCGGCAGCCTGACAACACCATGGCATCTACCAGGCCGCCTCGCCCTACCGCCGCCCCCTACCGGTCTATTGCTTCTTACGCGAGTCTGCGGTTTGATTGACTATGCTCCTGAGCGAACGAGAGACTTTGGAACGCGTGCTCCAGTCGGTGGAGCCGTTAGGTGTGGAAAATGTTTCGATTTGGGATAGTCGGAATCGGGTTCTTGCGCGAGATGTCATTGCTACGGTCGCGTTGCCCCGGTTCGATAATTCGACGATGGACGGGTACGCCGTTCGAGCCGAGGACGCGGTTCAAGGCGCTCGGTTGGTGGTGCGGGGAGAGCAAGCTGCCGGTTTGGATGTCGGATTGAGCGTCGGGCAGGGCCATGCGATTCGCATCTTCACCGGCGCACCGATACCTCGGCAGGCCGATGCCGTGGTTATGCAGGAGGACGCGGACCTGCGCGACGGCGTAATCTTCATACGAGATGGTGTGACTCGTGGGGAAAACATCCGGGTGCGCGGCGGTGATCTTTGCGAAGGCCAGGTAGTCGCGTCTGCAGGAAGCGTGCTGACCGGACCGAAACTTGCCGCGATCGCTTCGCAGGGTCTGGGCGAGTTGCCAGTGTTTGAGGTTCCACGCGTTGCGATTCTCGCAACGGGGAGCGAACTCCGGTCGCAAGGTGAAACCATCAATGCGGGCCAGATATACGAAACGAATCGGATTATGCTGGCCGATCTTGTGGCTGGCTCTGGATGTCAGGGACGGATCTTCAACATCGTTCCGGATACGGAGGACGCTCACTTGGAGAGCTTTGAGCAGGCCCGGGCCTCCGATGTGATCGTGGTGGCCGGTGGCGTCTCGGTCGGTGAGAAAGATTTGGTCAAGCCGACCTTGCTAGAACTTGGTGCCAAGTTGGACCTCTGGAGGGTGGCGGTGAAACCTGGCAAACCGTTCATGTTTGGGCGCTTGGGGCGTACCCTGGTGTTCGGCTTGCCAGGGAACCCGGTTTCAGCATTTGTGACTTTTTTGCTGTTTGCGCGGCCGGGGCTTTGGAAGCTTGGTGGCCGCTCGTCTCTTGATTTGCCGCGTGCTCGAGCGCGCCTGGCCGAGACCCTGGCAAATCGTGGCGAACGCCCCCATTATTTGAGAGGCGTCTATGCGGAAGGTTTCTTCAAGGCCGTCGGGCGGCAGGAGTCACACGCGTTATTCGCCTTATCTCAGGCCAACGCCCTGTGCCGGCTCGAGCCAAATCAGGTCATTGCTGCGGATTCGCTTGTCGACGTTATTCCCTTTTTCGACGCAGCCTGTTAGCGCATCTGCGCCTGGGGTGGAACGTTCGGGTGTCGGCTCGGACGGCCGCCGTCGTTCCGCGGACGCGGAACTATGGTGCTCCTGCGAGCCCGCGTAGCCAGAGTACAGGGGCGGAGTCGGGAAGCGGCTCGACTGAGCTCGCCGAAGTCCTCGCCCTACCGGCCCGGCTAAAACTGAGTTGCTAAGAGTCGGAGGCGGAATCATATTTTTCATACATGGTTGCGCTTAAAGAAGGTTACGATCTGGCCGCAGAGGTTTTACGTTTAAAGAAGCAGCGTAACGCGATTATCCTCGCTCATAACTATCAAGTGCCAGAAATTCAGGACGTTGCCGATTACGTCGGCGATTCATTAGGCCTGAGTTTCAAAGCTAGAGAGACGGATGCGGATGTTATTGTTTTCTGCGGGGTACATTTCATGGCCGAGACCGCGAAAATCGTTAATCCGGCCAAAACAGTGATTCTCCCGGACTTGGATGCCGGCTGTTCTCTGTCGGAATCCTGCCCGGCCGAAAGTCTTGAAGAATTCCTTCAGCAGCACGCTGACAAGAACTACTACGTGATTGCCTACATCAATTGCAGCGCAGGGGTGAAAGCGCTCTCCGATATCATCTGTACGAGCGGCAACGCGGTGCAGATTGTCAAGAATGCTCCGGCAGATCGGAATATTCTTTTCGTCCCCGATCAAAACCTTGGAGCCTGGGTTATGGAGAAAACGGGCCGAAAGATGGATCTCTGGCGAGGAGTCTGTTACGTCCACGTGGAGTTTACCCGGAACAGTATTGAATCGATACGGGAGCAGTACCCGGCGGCGCCGGTCGTCGCTCATCCGGAGTGCACATTTGCCGTCAGGCTTTTGGCAGACGAGGTCTGTTCGACTGAAAAGATGGTGAAATATTGCAGGGAGTCGCGCGCGGAGTCTTTCATAATCGTGACAGAATCCGGGATGCTTCACCGGTTGAGGAAAGAGATCCCTGATAAGACCTTTATCGCGGGACCCACGGACCGATGTGCTTGCGCCGATTGCCGATTCATGAAGAAAAATACGTTGGAAAAACTGCGCGACGCTCTGGCAAATCTTTCGCCGGAAATTCGGATGCCCGAAGCGTTGCGCAAACGGGCGGAGCTACCTATCATTCGGATGTTAGAACTTAGCCGTTGAACGGAGCCTCTGCTGTTGTCATCGGAGCTGGGCCGGCCGGATTACGGGCCGCGGAAGTAATTGCTCAGAGGGGAATCCACACCACGATTTTTGAGCAAAAAGCTTCGCCGGGACGAAAGTTTCTGGTCGCGGGTAGAGGCGGCTTGAACATTACTCATTCGGAACCGCTGGAAGACTTTGCCACGCGGTACGATCTCCCGGCAAGATGGCGGGGCCTGCTGCGGCGGTTTTCTCCGGACGATCTTCGCGGATGGTTCAAAGAACTTGGCGTGGAAACATTCGTCGGGACCAGTGGTCGAGTTTTCCCTCGCAATGTTCGCACGCCCATGATTCTCGAATTATGGTTGGAACGGCTCGATAGACTTGGAGTTGATTTTCAGGTGGGACGCCGATTTCACCAGATGCTCGGCAGTGGCCCCTACGATCTGGTGTTTCAGCGAGGGACAAAGTACCACCTGGTGACTGCGGACGCGGTGGTCTTTGCGCTCGGTGGCGCGTCCTGGCCGCAGACGGGTTCGGACGCTCTCTGGGTTGAGGAGTTTCGCCGATTGGGTGTGCCGGTCAGTGAGTTTGTGGCCGCCAACGTTGGCTGGGAGCGGCGTTGGTCCGAAGCGTTTCTAGACGTTGCCGACGGAAAACCGCTCAAGAACCTCCAGGTGACGTGCTCGGGTCGAAGTGTGAAGGGCGAGTTGATGGTTACCGAATATGGCCTTGAGGGAGGTGCGCTTTATCAATTAACGCGTGAGCTAAGAAAATTCCCGCAGATCGAAGTCGATTTTAAGCCAGGGTTGAGCCGTGCGCAGTTGGAGGAACGTTGGCGCGCTGATGTCGACCCGAGGGAAGGGGCTCTTAGACTTTGGCGGATGAGCGCCGCTGCCGTGGCGTTGATTCAGGAAATTGCGCAGCCGAAAACCCTGCCTCAATGGATCGCAGCGGTCAAACGGTGCCGGATCGTCTTTGAGCGCCCCAGGCCCATTGAGGAGGCGATCTCCAGCGCCGGTGGCGTGCCGTGGGATCAACTTACTGATGACCTGATGTTGCGGTCTGTTCCCGGTGTGTTTTGCGCCGGCGAAATGATCGATTGGGAGGCCCCGACCGGAGGATATCTTATGCAAGGCTGTTTTGTGACCGGCACAATTGCCGGCGAGGGAGTCGCGAAGTGGATTGCGAAGGCCCATTAGACGTGACAGCTTTGCGAGCAGAACATGACTATGGAACTAAAGATTGGTGATCCGGCTCCTTATTTCAAAGCGACCGCGGTCGGCGGAATCTATGGCGGTGGCCAAGAGGTAAAACTCCCCGACTTCGCGGGTTCAACATTGGTTCTCTATTTTTACCCAAAGAACGATACCCCAGGGTGCACCAAGCAAGCCTGCGACTTACGCGATTCCTGGCGCGAACTCGAATCCAAGGTGGAGCTCTTCGGCGTCAGCAACGATAGCGTTGAAAGCCACGTGAAGTTCATCAAAAAACATGGTCTTCCGTTTCCCCTGCTAAGCGATCCGAAGCATGAGATTATGGAAGCCTATCAGATGTGGGTCGAGAAAAGCATGTACGGAAAGAAATACATGGGTTCGGAGCGGACCACCTATCTCATTGGCGTCGATCAGAAAATAAAGGCTATTCTGAAGAAGGTGAAGCCTACCGAACATGTAACGCTCCTATTGAAGGCGCTTTCTTCCTGAGCGGAGCGGTAGGGGCCCGCTAGCCTGCATCGCTCACAAATCTTCAGAGATTTGTGAGCGATGCAGGCTAAAGAAATGAATCACCAAACTCTTCTCGCCATTTACGACAAACTCGAGGCCATCATCTCCAAACTGCCCGGCCCGTTGCAGAACGCCGTGTTCGGGGAATTAAGGCCGATCAAACAAATTTTTCTGTCGCAACGCCTCGCAAGAATCGTTTTGCTGGGTGATCCAAGGGCGGACGCGTCCGCCCTCTTTTCGGCGCTTGTGGGCAATGACCTGCAGATGATCGATCCTCGGCAGACCGGTGGATGGATCACCTATGAACTGCGCGGTAGAGGCGGATTTCGCATTCTGGATGCGCGCCGCTTGCATGAGACGAGTCTGACCTGGAGTGCGTTGGCCGGCGCCGTTTCCGAGGAAAGTCCTGATCTCTTTGTGTTTCTTGTCGATGGGAGCAAGTCGCTCGATTTGGGCCTGGAGTGCGAGCAAGCGACCCGTTTGCTCGAGCTGGCTGAGCAGCGGCATCAGTCAAAAGCCGGTCTAGTCGGGGTGATCGATTTTCCGAGTACAACTCCATCCGGCGAGGTTGAAGCCCGCCGCCTTGAATTGCAGGCTTGGTTGACGACTTCAGGGAAACTATCCGGACATTTCGTCAAGAGCTTGGCGGTTTCTTCCTTTGTCCGCTTCAGAGTGGATGGATCGATCGATCCTGAACGTGATGAGCGGCAGAACGTTGACGCATTAGGCGAGTTGCTCACGCGCGAGCTTCCCGAGGAAGCGCAGGTCGAGATGGCGCGCTTGGTGGCCGCGAAAAAAATTCAGCTGGAAATAGGGCAGCGTTTGCTTCGCTCGGTCACGACCATATGCGCTGCAGTTGGTGTCCAGCCGATCCCGTTTGCTGACTTTCCGGTACTTACCGCGCTCCAGTTTGCAATGGTTTCGGGCATCATGCACGTCAGCGGCCGCGAGCTCGGACTGAAGGCTGCCGCAGAGTTCTTCGGAGCCTTGGGACTCAACATTGGGGTGGGCATGGTATTCCGCGAAGGGTCGCGTGCCGCCGTAAAGCTGCTGCCCGGTTGGGGCAATGCGATCTCAGGTGGGATAGCCGCTGCGGGCACTTACGCCATTGGCCGAACCGCCATTGGCTATTTTATTGAGGGGATCTCAATCTCTGAAGCGCGTAGGCTTTTACGTCGCCAAAAATTGCCGAAATCGCCGCAGGCCAAATGAACTTCCATGAGCAAAGTTGGCCCACTAGCAGGGAAAAGCTTGCCTGTTAGTAAGATGTCAACAAGTCTCTCAATACCGAGAAAAATTTGGCAGTAACTTCGCACAGCACAAATTTTGCCAAGTGAAAATTTCTGAAATCATGTCAACTCTGGTTTCGCTTGGCGCTTCTCCTCGTAAATCTCTGGGGCAAAACTTCTTACATGATAAGAATTTGGCTTCTTGGATCGTCGAGAAACTAGAAATCGAAGTGGGCGATAGGGTGCTGGAAGTGGGTCCGGGGCTTGGTGCTTTGACCGAAGAAATAATGCGTTGTGGGGTGTCGACAACTTTGCTGGAAAAGGATCGGGCGTTTGCAAAATACCTTCGTGAAAGGTTTCAAGGCGCGCCTGTCGAGGTGATCGAAGGAGACGCTCTGGCGTATGACACTCGGATTGAGTTTCTGCGGCGACCGGTGAAAATCATCGGGAATCTGCCCTACTATTTGTCATCTGCGCTGCTCTTTCACTTCAGCGCGGATCCATGCCCTTTTGAGCGGATGGTCTTTACGGTACAAAAGGAGATGGCGGATCGCCTCAGTGCGGCTCCCGGCAACAAGGCATACGGGAGTCTAAGTGTCATCATCCAGAGAGAGTGGCAGGTTAGCAAGTTGAAGACCCTTCCTCCTTCCGTATTCCTTCCTCGGCCGCAGGTAGATTCTGTCGTGCTATTGCTGAAGCGGCGGGAACCCGGCGACCTTGAGGAGACCGATCCGATGAAATTTTCTGAGGTGGTGAGGGCGGGGTTTTCGGAACGCCGCAAACAGGTAAGAAAGCTACTGGGTCGATTCGGTGATGCTGAAACGGTCGAGGCGGCTCTTCGCTGCCTTCCGCCAACCGCCAGGGCCGAGGACGTCTCACTGGATCAGTGGATTAAGATCGTAAACGCATTAGAACCGTCACCCGTCTTTGGTTCCGACCCGCTTGAACTCCTCGAAACAGTAGATCGCAATGATCAGCCCATTGAGGCAGTGGATCGGGCAACCATTCACCGCGAGAATTTGCTCCACCGTGCAGTTCATATTTTTATCTTGAACCAGCGCGGAGAACTCCTTTTACAGAAACGATCCTACCGCAAGGATAATTTCCCGCGCTGCTGGGATTCGAGCGCCGCGGGCCACGTGAATGCCGGCGAATCGTATAGGGATTGTGCCAAACGTGAACTAAAGGAAGAACTCGGGGTCACAGCGGTGCTCGCGGCGATGAAAAGAATTCATGCGTCAGAGATGACCGGTCATGAATTTATCCAGATTTTTGCCGCAATCCATGACGGTCCATTCTCCTGGAACCGGCATGAGATAGAAACCGGCGGGTTTTTCGAGCTCGACATGATTGATAGGTGGATAGCAAGGCGCCCTGATGATTTTGCGTCGGGATTCGTGGAGTGCTATCGATCCGTGCGAGTTGCACTGGAAAATCCTGCTGAGATTTCGGCAAAAGCGCAGGCCTAGCCAGGACGCGGCGAAGCGGGTCCCTTGACGCTG
>JAFAJU010000454.1 GCA_019236035.1 Verrucomicrobiota bacterium
CGAGCACGACAGGTCCTCGATTCGAGAGGGAATCCGACAATCGAAGTCGACATAGAACTAACCGGCGGCGCCGTTGGCCGTGCCATCGTTCCGAGCGGGGCAAGCACCGGGGAACACGAAGCCTGGGAACTGCGTGATGGCGAGAAAGACAAGTATCTCGGCAAAGGCGTCTTGAAAGCCGTAGACAACGTCGAAGAGAAGATTGCCGAGGTCATTACCGGCATGGACGCGCTTGATCAGGTCGGTATCGATAGCGCGATGATTGCGCTCGACGGTTCCCCTAACAAAAAGGAGCTCGGCGCTAATGCGATCCTCGGCGTGTCGCTTGCGGTTGCGCACGCCGCCGCCGCCCAACTTGATCTTCCGCTGTTTCGTTATCTGGGCGGCCCAAACGCTAAGGTGTTGCCGGTTCCCATGATGAATATCATTAACGGCGGCGCCCATTCGGATGCACCGATCGATTTTCAGGAATTCATGATCATGCCGAAGGGAGCCCCAAACTTCTCCGAAGCGCTTCGCTACGGTACGGAGGTCTTTCACGCACTGAAGAGCGTGCTCAAAGCGCGCGGCCTCTCTACTGCGGTCGGTGATGAAGGAGGTTTCGCTCCAAACCTGAACGGGGTTGAAGACACCCTTGACACCATCGCAAAGGCGGTCGAAAAGGCCGGCTACAAGCTCGGTGAGGAGATCTTCTTTGCACTCGATGTAGCCTCCAGCGAATTTTATAACGCCGACTCAGAGACCTACATTTTCAAGAAATCGGATGGCTCCAAAAAATCCGTGGATGAACTCGTGGCCTTCTATCAGCTCCTTTGTTCGAAATACCCTATCATCTCGATTGAGGATGGCTGTTCGGAAAATGACTGGGCAGGCTGGAAGAAGCTAACCGCGGCCCTAGGCGCAAAAGTTCAGCTCGTCGGCGACGACCTGTTTGTGACCAACGTAGAGTTCCTTCGCAAAGGAATCGAGGAGGGCGTCGGTAATTCGATCCTTGTTAAGGTGAACCAGATCGGTTCCCTCAGTGAAACCTTGGACGCTATCGAGCTCGCCAAGGAGAATCGCTACACCGCTGTCATCAGCCATCGATCGGGTGAGACAGAAGACACAACCATAGCCGATATTGCGGTCGCGACGAACGCCGGGCAGATCAAGACCGGCTCACTTTCCCGCACCGATCGCATCGCCAAATACAATCAACTTCTCCGAATAGAAGAAGAACTTGGTGACAACGCTCAGTATGGAGGTAAAATGCGCTGAGTGAGAGGCGGCTCGGTGTACGATGATTACGATCAACCGAAAGATGACTGGATCCGTTCACTCCTGAACAGGATCCTGTATCTTCTCGTTTTCGTTGCCGCATTCATTCTTTTGATTTGTTGGTTCCTACCGTTAGTAAAGGAACAACAGCGTCAGCAGCACGCCTTGCAGGCCTTAAAGCAACAGGTCGAACAGGAGAAAACAAATTACAACAAACTAAGCAAAAAGCTGACTCTGCTGCAAAACGATCCCGCTTACACGGAGCTCTTGGCGCGAGATAAGTTGGATCTCATGAAACCCGGTGAGACCATTTTCAGGATGGACCCGGCGCCTGAACGGTAGGGCGTAGTACCGCTTATAAGGGTAGGGCGAGGCGATGACGGTAGGGCGAGGCTCCGTCCGAGCCGCGGGGCGTGATCACGAGTTCGAGGACGATTACGATTTGGTTGTGGCTACAGAGGTTTGCCGGCTAACCCTGACGTGAGGCTCGCCACTGTTCGATCACCTCGAAGTAAGCGGATTCCAGCGCTTCGATCTGGCGCGGTTGCGCAAACTCGGCAGCCACCGTACGCGATGCTTCCGTTGCCATTTCCGTCCAGCGTCCTGGATTTTCAGCCAGCTCAAACAAAGAGTTCGCCAACATTTCGAAATCTCGTTCGGCGACCAGTAAACCGTTCACGCCATCGGTCACGGCTTCGGGGATACCGCCATGCCGGGTGGCTACCACCGGTAGCCCGCTGGCCATCGCCTCCAGCATCGAATTCGGTACTCCTTCCTGATTAGAATCCGGCGGCAACTCACTCGGATGCACAAAAATGTGCGCGCTTTCAAAAAGCTTACGCAATTCGCTTTGGTTGAGAAATCCGGCAAAGGTCACGGCCCTTTTCAGCTCTAGTTGAACAACCAACGCCTCCAGTTCCCGACGCAGCGGGCCCTCTCCCGCTACTACAAAACTGGATTTCGGGAATCTCGTTGCAAATCTTGCGAATGCGCGCAACGCGGTCGCCAATCCCTTTTTTGGGACCAGCCGGCAGGCTTGCACGAGTCTCCACGCACCGTCCGGCGGGGCCTTCCTGACTCGGTAGGGAAATTCTCCCAAAGGGATTCCTGTGCGATTTAATCGAATCTTGTTCGGGTCGCAATCGAGTTCAATCAAACGCTCTGCAATCGATCGGCTGCGGACCAGAACAAGTGGGAGCAACCTAAGTAGCTTTCGCAAATTGGCCTCATACCCTCGCTCCGTTTCTCGACGCTGAACATCCATTCCGTGAAAAGAAACGACGCATGGGCGATCCCAGCGTTCGATCAGCGGAAGCAAATGGACCCCGGTATTGCCAAAGTAGACATGCATCAGATCCGGATCGCGCCGCAGCAGGAGCCGGCGCATTGTTTCGAACTCTCCCCGGTAAACCAGCGCAGGCGCCCGGGCCACATATTTCAAAAATCCGCGGTGAATCAAGTGGGTACTCGGTCGATCGAGCAGCTCCAGATCCGGGAATGGATAGCGATCGGCATTTTCCCTGATTTTGGTGATCACAAAAGTATCGACCTTTCGCAGGGATGTGATCTGGCGATAGATATGCAGCATCTCCGCCTTGAGAAAATAAGTGCAATAACTGGCTACGACCGGTTTCACGGTGGAAGGACACGGAGAAGGGGACAAGGGCACGGAGAGGATTTTACCACAGAGACACTGAGCTCACCGAGACAGAACCAAATCTAAATCCCTCTGATCTCAGTGTTCTCTGCGCCTCTGTGGTAAATTTCCCCTCCGTGTCCTTCCTCTTCTCCGCGCCCTGCCGGGACCTAAAGACCCAAAAACTTCTGAAGTGCCCTTTTGAAATCCTCGATCCCGGTTCCGTTGAGAGCAGCCATCGGCACCACGACTTCGCCGTGGAACCGTTTTCGGATCGCCCCTAGATTTTTTTCGGCGTCTGGAAGATCCATTTTATTGGCTGCTATCATCCAAGGTCGTTGGCTGAGCGTCGGATCATACAGATCAAGTTCACGTCGCAGAGATCGAAGGTCTTCGATCGGGTCACGCCCTTCGCTACCAGCAACGTCGAGAACAAAAACCAACAGCTTACAGCGCACGATGTGGCGCAGAAAATCATGACCGAGCCCGACGTTCTGATGGGCTCCAGCGATGAGGCCTGGGATATCTGCGAGTGTTGCTCGCTTGTATCCATCGAATTCCACAACGCCTACGACCGGATTCAGCGTCGTAAATGGATAAGGGGCAACCTTAGGATGCGCTGCAGAGATTTTGCCAAGGAGCGTCGACTTTCCCGCATTCGGGTAGCCCACAAAACCGACGTCGGCAATCTTACGAAGTTCCAGCAAAAAGTAGCCTTCTTCCCCGGGTTCGCCCTCGGTGAACTGCCGCGGCGCACGATTAGTAGAGCTCTTGAAATGGGTATTCCCTCTCCCACCAGAACCTCCCCGGCACAGAATGAGCTCTTCATTTTCCCGTAAGAGATCAGCCACCAACTCACAGTCTGCCGGCGCAATGACCAGCTTGGACTGAGGCTTATCCGGCATCTCTTCCTCTGGTGGACATTTGAGTACTTGAGCAGGAATCCGGTAAACCAGCGTGCCTACCGGCACCTTATAGATCGCGTCTGTGCCGGCCTTACCGTACATATCCTTGCCCATGCCGTGTTCGCCGCGCGTTGCTTTCAGCAGGGGTCGATAATAGAAGTCCACGAGGTTATCGGTATGTACGTCCGCCCGCAGAATGATGTCACCCCCCTTGCCCCCATCGCCGCCGTTTGGGCCACCTCTAGGCACAAACTTTTCTCGTCGAAAACTGACACATCCGTTTCCGCCATCACCGGCTTTTGCATGAATTCTGATCTGATCGACGAACATGGGCTAGAAGCGGTTTTGCGTTTTGAGGGCCGGTAGGGACGCGCTCCTGCGTGTCCGGCGTGGCACGTCCACGTCAGAAGAACGTGCACGCCCGGATCGCGCGGGAGCGCGCCCCTACCACCCGACACCCAAAACCCAAAACTCTAAACGCAAAACTCTAGGCTCACCCCTACACCAGTAGCGACTCGTACATTTTCTTTGTTTCGGCGGCGATCGTGGCCCAGCTGAATTTCTCGACGGCTCGTTTGCGTCCCGCTTCACCAAACTTTTGACGCAAACGTTCGTCCCTCATCAGTTGATTAATCTTTTCGGCGAGATCACGGGAAAACTTGTCTGGATTCACCGGCTCGAACGGGCTCTCCTGCATCTGCTCCAATGGAACTAGAAAACCGGTTTCACCGTCGACCACCACCTCTTTAATTCCTCCGACCGCCGAGGCGACGACTGCGGTTTCACAGGCCATGGCCTCCAAGTTTATGATTCCAAAGGGCTCATAGATCGAAGGACAGCAAAAAACCGCCGCATGGCTGTAAAGCTGATAAGCAACCTCTTTCGGAACCATTTTCTCGATCCAGATGACCCCATCCCTTTTGCTTTGCGCTTCGGCCACAGCTCGCTTCATTTCCTCGGCAATCTCAGGCGTATCCGGCGCTCCGGCACAAAGAACCACCTGAAAACCAGGCTCCATGTATTTTATAGCATTCACGAGGTGAATAATGCCTTTTTGCCGAGCGATTCGACCGACGAACAGAATGAACGGCTTGTTCGGATCGATCCCATGTTTTGCCAACTGATCGCGCGACTCACGTGGATAGTATTCTTCGGGATCGATCCCGTTGTAGATGATCCGGATTCGTTTAGCGTCAACGTTGAAGAGCCGCAGCACGTCACGACGGGTTTCCTCGGACACCGCAACGACAGCATCGGCCATTTCGATTGCCGTCTTTTCCAACCAACTTGAACAGTCGTAGCCGTAGCCCAACTGCTCCCGCTTCCACGGGCGGAGCGGCTCCAGCGAATGAACTGTCAGAACCATCGGGATATGGTAGTTAAGCTTGGCCAAAATCCCGCCAAAATGAGCGTACCAAGTGTGGCAGTGGACGACGTGTGCATCTACACCAACCGTGTTGAAATCGGTACAACGCCGGATTGCCCCAAATACCGAATTCAGATTCTTCGGGCAATGGAACGTGGCCGTATTGACGCCGAATCCGCGCACGGTCAGGTTTGACTGATCAATTTCCTGGTCTCCAAAGCTACGTACTTCGACATCCATTATCTTCGCCAACCCGCGGCTCAGGTAATCGACGTGAACACCTGCACCCCCATAGATGTAAGGAGGATACTCGTTCGTCAGAAGAAGGGCTTTCATGGTGAGAAGAGGAATTCAAGGGCTTGAGAGGGCCGGAGTCAAGGAAGCAAGGAGTTCAGGAGTTACAGGAGTTCAGGAGTCAGGAGTTTAAAACCTTTGGCCGGGAAAATGCCGGATACTCGAATGGATTCTGGACGGCACTGAATCGTTGGCGCGCAGAATGCAAAACACGGAAGCCATCAAACCGAAATCCGTTGTTTCATTCTGTAACTCCTGAACTCCTGACTCCTGAACTCCTGACTCATTTGAACACGATCGGGATAATCAGAATCGCCAAAATGTTCGCCACTTTGATCATCGGATTGATGGCAGGTCCGGCCGTGTCCTTGTATGGATC
>JAFAJU010000017.1 GCA_019236035.1 Verrucomicrobiota bacterium
GAAGATCCGTCTGGACACCTATAACGTAACCCCAGCACCGGCTGCGGCAGCTTCTCCGACCGCCAGCCCGAGCAGCCAATAAAATCCATTAGAACCTGAGGATCCGATAGCTGAAGCGGCTAAACGTTGTTTTTGGTCCGTCTGCTAAACCCCGCGTAGAGCGCTCTTCTGGAGCTGACCAGTCTCAGCGTAGCCACCTTGTATTATGAAGCTTCGATTTATCGAGCCGGTCATAGCAGCGACGAATCCCGCCGCCGCCTTTCAATGTTATGCAACAATCGCCAATCCAACATTACCTCGTCACGATGCGAGTCGGCCTGGGCCGGAGATCCCCTTTGCAGTTAGGACAGACACCATGAAGGGTTTTCTCCGTACAGCCTTCACAAAAGGTACATTCGTAGGAGCAAATCATGGCCTTGTCCGAATCCATTGGCAAAGGGGCTCCGCAGCTCTCGCATTTCTCTTTCATCTCGAGCATAAGAAGCCTCCATTCGAGCCGTCACTTTTCGAGTGGACTTCCGGGGCGGAAAACACAATCCGCGACGAAGGAGAGTAAGCCGCACATCGCACCGCCCAAACAAATCGCGGCCCATCCACCGCTAGCCCAGAGCATGCCGGCTGCCGTCGAACCAATCGCGCCTCCGACGAAAAATACCCCCACATAAATCGCATTGATGCGGCCTCTGGCTTCGGGACATAGGAGGTTGATCATGTAGCGGCCAACAGTCTGGTTTCCGAGCACGCCCACGTCGAGCGTGACCGCGCTCAGGCCAAGCAAACCAAGCAGCAGGTAAATCGGCAGTGAGAACACAAGCCCGCCGATCGCAGCCACACCGAATCCGAGGAACAAGACAACATGGGCAATGTTAGTCGCGCGCTGTCCCATGCCCTTGTCCGCCATTCTACCCACCAAGGGAGTAACAACAGCCCCCCCGGCGCCGACCAAGGCGAAGATGGCTATGCCTTGCTGTTCAAGATGAAATGGAGCTGCTCCCAGCACGAAGACAATTGAATTCCAGAATATATTGAATGCTGCCATTAGGATGGCAGCCATGACGGACCGCTTGAGCAGCACGGGCTCATTGCGGATAAGCTTCCACAGCGATCCGATCAGAGCGCCGTAGGTGAGATTCGTCGCTGGGCGCCGCTTTGGAACGCGGATGGCAAGCGTCGCACAGAGCAGGGCGCTGCAAATGGCGCTCGCCACGAAAAACCCCTTCCAACTCCAGATTCCTGCGAGAAAACTTGCCGCTGGACGCGACAGAAGAATTCCTACCATCAGACCGCTCATAATATCGCCGAGGACGCGGCCTCGTTGTGCGGGTTCAGTCATTGCGGCAGCCGTCGGCATTAAGATTTGAATCACCGTGCAGGAAGCTCCCAAGACGAACAGTAAGGGAAACAGCACCATCGCGTTCGGTGCTAGAACAACGCCGATAGCACACAGACTAGCGCTGGTGAGCATCCAGGTTATTAAGCGTCGGTTTTCAACCAGGTCAGCGAGAGGGACCACAAAAAAGAGGCCAACCGAGTAGCCGATAGTTGAGATCATTGCCATCGTGCCGCTGGCCGCGGTTGAGAGTGCGAAAGAGGAAGCCATCAGACCCACCAGAGTTTGAGGTCCGAAAAGATTGGTGATCAGGACCGCGACGGTAATGGTGAAGAGAAGTACCGGAGCCCGCTGCGCGACGGCCACGGGTTGGTTAGCTGTCGTGGTAGTAGATTGTGTGTTCATACGATTTGGGATCAGGAAACGGAAAAAGTGTCGGTGGGTACTAGGGAGCGATTTGAGGTAAGAGCGTGGCATGGCTTTCTAGGAACGTTCGGCCCCACTGCCATGCCGCCTTGATGACGGGTTCCAAGTCCTTTCCGCTCGCCGTCAGCGAATATTCCACTCCGCAGTGGCATTCCATCCATTACGCGGCGTTGGACGATGCCGGCTGCCTCCAACTCGCGCAATTGGTTCGTTAGCATCCGTTGTGTGACGTTCGGGATTAGCCGGCGCAGTTCTCCGTGACGTTTCGAGCCACTGAGAAGTAGGTAGAGGATTTCTCCCTTCCACTTGCCGGCAATCACCTCGGTACAGGCCTCTACCGGGCAACCAGGCCCATCGTAATTTATGTGACGCATTGTTGGGCCTCCGGTCAGTGCCTGATCGGCAGCGCTGGTGACTTTAATCTCTCCGGAAGCGAGACGTTCGCGGACTTGATGGAGTCTTTTTTAAACTTTCGGACGACGGTGTAGAAAGCGGGGGTGAACAGCAGACCGAACACTGTCACGCCAATCATTCCAAATAACACGGCTGTCCCGAGGGATTGCCGCATCTCTGATCCTGCTCCACTCGCCACAGCCAAAGGAGCGACTCCAAGGATGAAAGCAAAAGACGTCATTAGGATCGGACGAAGACGCGTTTGCGCAGCCTCAGCCGCGGCAGCTTCAGGTTCATGGCCATCCTGGTCTTGTCGCTGTCTCGCGAACTCCACAATGAGAATGGCATTCTTCGCGGCCAACCCGACCAGTACGACGAAGCCGATCTGAGCGAGGATGTCGATCGGCATTCCTCTGAAATCAAGGCCGGTCGCCGAAGCCAACAAGCACATCGGCAAGATCAGCACGATCGCCAATGGCAGCTTCCAACTCTCATACTGCGCGGCCAACACCAGGAAGACGAAGAGCGCGGAGGCGACAAAGATCGCGATAGCCGGGATACCCTGCTGTTCCTGCTGATGAGACAGCTCGGTCCATTCGATAACGAAGCCTGGGGGCAGCACCTGCTTGGCAAGCACCGTCATGCGGGCGATGGCCGTTCCGGAGGCGACGCCAGGAGCTGCGGCGCCGAGGACATCAGCTGCGGGGTAGAGGTTGTAGCGTGGTTGACGATAAGGTGCGGTCCGGTCCTTGAAAGACGCCACCGTGCCAATCGGCACCATCTCACCGTCGGCATTGCGAACCCTGAGACGGCTGATATCCTCCGGCGTCTTCCGGAATTGCTCGTCCGCTTGGGCAAGCACTTCGTAGGTGCGACCGAGGTAATTGAAATCGTTCACGTACTGCGAGCCGAGGTACAGCTGAAGGGTCGAGAAGACGTCGTTCGGAGTGAGACCAACTTTTTCCGTCTTCTCGCGATCGATGTCAGCGTAGAGCGAAGGAGCACCGGCGTTGTAGAGGGTGAAGACTCTGGCGAAATCCGGATCCTTATTGGCCGCCGCGACCAGCGCGTTGGCGGCGGTAGCCAGTTGCTGCGGCGTATGGTCGCCGCGATCCTCGACCATCAACTTGAAACCACCGGCAGCGCCCAAGCCTTGTACGGGCGGCGGGTTGACGACGATGACGACGGCGTCCTTGATGCCAGCCAACGCCGCGCGGACCCTCGGCAACATGGTCGCCGCATTAATACCCGGAATGTGATGGCCATAAAGCGATGGCAAGCCGTAGAAGATCGTTCCAACATTGGGCGCGATGGTCGATGTCGTCACGTCGAGTCCAGCTACCGGAGAGGTGTGGGTAGGGCCAGGCACCACTTTAAGGATGATGTCGTTCACCTCGCGGACGACCGCGTCGGTGCGTTCCAGGCTTGAACCCGGCGGCAGCATGACGATCACGGCTTGGTATCCGATATCCTGATCCGGTATGAAGCCGGTGGGTAACCGCGACATCTGAAAACCCGTGAGACAGATCAAGCCAAGATAGAGTAGGCCGACTATGGCGGTCGCCCTGACTAAGCGGGCGGTCATCTTACCATAGCCTGACGACAACCACTCGAAACCTGCGTTGAAGCGACCGAAAGCTCCTCGCAGGATCCGGTTAATTCCACTTGGCTCGGTGCGGACGTGGTGCGGCTTCAACAACACGGCGCAAAGCGCAGGGCTGAGCGTCAGGGAAACGATGACCGAGATCATCGTCGACGCGGAGATGGTCACCGCGAACTGGGTAAAAAACAGGCCCGATATACCGCTGATGAAGATCGAGGGAACGAAGACAGCGCACAGCGTTAGCGCGATGGCGATGAGCGCCGATGACACCTCGTCCATGGTCTTGTGCGCGGCTTGCCTGGGCGGCATGCCCAGCGCAATGTTTCGCTCCACGTTCTCGACCACGACGATGGCGTCGTCGACGACGATGCCTACGGCCAAAATCAAGCCGAACATCGACAGGTTATTGATCGAGATGCCGAAGACGGAGAGGATTGTGAAGGTGCCGATGAGCGATATCGGGATGGCGACCACGGGAATGATCGTCGCTCGCCATGTCTGCAAGAATAGGAAGACGACTCCGACCACGAGAGCAATGGCGATGAAAATCGTTTCGATGACTTCGTGGATAGACTGGCCCACGAA
>JAFAJU010000054.1 GCA_019236035.1 Verrucomicrobiota bacterium
GACGAGTGCGATCTCATGACGATTGTCGAAGCGGATATTTAAGCGCTTGTTGCGCCGGCAGATCTCAGCAGTGTCGAATTCTCCGGTTGCACACAGACCTGCTGCAATTCCCGCAATCGTTGCTTCACGCAGATCGGGAAAAACATTATTGGTTCCGGTCGAGAGGGTCACTAATGGTGTGGTGCCGCATTCGGAGGCCACGACGCGATGGGTCCCGTCGCCTCCCAAAACGACGATGGCGCGCACTCCCGCAGTTAACATCGTTCGCACGGCAGCGCGCGTATCATCAGCGGTATGTTCAATTCTCTGCTCAAGAAACTGAACCTCCGGCCAAGGGTCGCCGGCTGTGGCTGAGTGGGACAGGATCGCTCGGCGTACGCCGGCGGCGATACCGCTTTTATCTGGCATCATCAGAGCTTTCTGAACGCCGAATGATCCGAGTGCCGCCAGGACCCGCACCACCATGCTCACCTTCTCGGAAGTCGGGAATACCGAAGCGCATGAGACCAAGCGGCGGACGTCGCAGCCCGATTCCGGATTAGCGACGATACCTATCAGGCGTTTTTGGCCATGCACCATTCTTGGGGGGAATCGATACGAATATGGGCGATCTAGACCTGTTTTACCAGCTTATGTTGGGGTCAGCCGTTGACTTATGACATGAAGAGCGCTATGGGTCAGGATGTCGCGACCTCCTCGGATTGGGTTTGCCGGCGCGCTCCACCACGCCATGGCGCGCGGCGATAGAGGGGAAGAGATTTTCCGGGATGACCAGGATCGGTCGAAGTTTCTGGCCTATCTGGCCGAAGGGGCCGAACGCTACAAGGTCAAAGTGCACTGTTACGTCCTGATGGAGAATCACTTCCATTTGGTAGCCACGACGGCCGAGGCGAATCTTTCCAAATGGATGCATCAGCTCAAGACCGCGTACACGGTCTACTTCAATCGCCGCCATCAAGTGGTTGGCCATCTATTTCAGGGCAGATTCAAGAGCACGGTGATCGAGGCTGAGAAATATTTGCTGGAGGTGAGCCGATATCTGCATCTGAATCCCGTGCACGGATTGAAGCTGGGTGAGGGGACCGCAATGCAGCGGCGGGAACGTTTGCGCAACTATCGCTGGAGCAGCTATCGGAGTTACGCCGGGTTGGAGAAAATGAAATCCTTCTTGGATAGCGAAGCGATCGAAGACGTTTTTGAGTCCTTTAGCGGAGTGGGTTGGAAGGCGTGGAGGTATCGGCGCTGGGTCGAGGAAGCGCTCATTAGGGGGATAGAAGACCCGTTCGAGGCGGTCAAATCGCAGCAGGTGTTAGGCGAGGAAGGATTTTATCGCAAGCTCAAGGATCACTGGAATCAAAAAGTCGACCGGCCCAAGAGTTATGGACAGAAAAGGAACTGGTCGCTCTCGCTTGAAGCGGAAGAGATCCTGAAACGGGTGAGTGAGCACTTTAAATCCAATCCGGAAAGGCTCAAAGAACGCGGCACGCGCGGCAACGTTGCACGTCGCTGCGCCATCACATTGTGCTGGGATTACGCGGGCATGAGCCACGGTGAAATCGCCACGCTCTTCCGCATGCCCAGCAGCAATTCGGTCTCCCAAACGATCCGGCGAACCAAGGCCACGGATGGTCGAACGCTGGCGCTGCTAAAGACCAAGCTAAGTCATAAGTAAACGGCTGACCCCGGGTCGCACGCGCAAATTCTTGATTTTTATCGAAAATTTGAAACTCCGGGTCACCAATCTTTGTAGTACTGATTAGAGGGGTGTACAGCCAAAGGCGGCGAGTCCCCATAAACAGAGACTGGGCTATGCAATTTGATACCAATCCAGGCCATTTCTTGGAGGCTTATGAAAGACGGATGAGGCGATTTAACCTCACAGTTGTCTTAGCTGCGGGGGCGGCGTTAGCCCTCGCGACGATTTTGATGCTCACATTTTCTTCGCAATTTGTTTAAGAATTTCGCTCGATTGGCAGCGTAAACGCTGGTTGTTTTGCGCATTTGCCCTTTTCTGACGTCGGACGCCAGAGCGCGCGCGAACGGATCTCTACCGAACCACCGTTTCTGGAGTTTTCTAAGGCCTGCCGGCTTGAAGCTCGTCAAACCAGCTCTTAGCATACTCTGCGGAGCATGTTTACCCGGTCTTCCAGGTTCTACGACCTGATTTATTCCTCGAAGAACTATCGGCAAGAAGTAGACCATTTGTTGGCGATCATCCACGCTCGAGTGCCCGGCGCAAAAACGATCCTCGATGTGGCCTGCGGGACGGGCGAACATTTGCGCTATCTGCCGGATTTCAATCGGACCGGACTTGACCTGGATCCCGAGCTGCTCCGAGTTGCCAGGGCAAAGCTACCCAATGTCTCGCTGATTCAATCCGATATGACAGCTTTCGACTTGAGCAGACAGTTCGACGTCGTGCTCTGCCTTTTCAGCGCCATTGGTTATGTGGTCAGCGTTAAGAAACTCAACGCCGCCGTTTGCTGTATGGCTAGGCACGTGGTACCCGGCGGAATACTTTGCATTGAGCCTTGGTTCACGCCTGAGCAATGGCTCTCCGGGAGGACCTCGATGAGGACGGTCGAAGAAGGCGATTTCAAGGTTTGCCGAATTTTTGCAGCGGGGCGGCGCGGCAAAATTTCGACAAATACACTTCATTACCTCGTCGCTGACGGCGACAAGGTCGAATATTTCACCGAGAGCCACAGGTTGGGTTTGTTTACGGAAGAGGAGATGCGCGGTGCATTTGAAAAGGGAGGGCTGGCCGTTGAGTTTGATCCCGTGGGCCTGGAA
>JAFAJU010000080.1 GCA_019236035.1 Verrucomicrobiota bacterium
GCAACGTTTTTTCCGGCTCCGGCGTTGCCCGAACCAACAATAAAGGTCGTCTTCGGATACTTCGGACCAACCAGCTCCATCGGCGACAGAAATCTGCCAGTATGGCCGATAATCAAGGTGTACCCTTTGCGGGCGTAGTCCTGGAGAGCTTCCGCCATGTCGGAAGGTTGGACATTCTCTGAATAGGCCACCTCCCATCCCATCGATTTCAGTTTGATCACGCCGCTGTACCCCTGCGCATTCCAACTTTGATCGTTGATACTTCCCGGCAGCAGCACTGCCGCCTTGTCCTGTGCAAACGCGCCACCTGGTAATACAACGGCTGCCAAACACAAAGCCGCAATTGCAGCTTCGAAACATCGAAACGCGCTGAATTTCCCCAGCGGTTGCTCGTCGAATTGATGCATCATTGTTTTAGTTTTCTGAGTGAGGTTGTTACTTGGCTTCAATCACGCCGTCACCAAGCCGGCCATTGGCTCGGTTGGGGTCCGAAATTATTTAGGTATCACTTCGAGAATCCATCGGGTCCCTCCGATTCAAATAGTTCATAGCAGCGGCGACTCCTCCCTGCCGGAAAGGAACGCCAGATCTTTCCAGCCCCATTTCGATCCCGCAAAGCGTGCCGCACAGCATGAGATCATTGAAGTCGCCAAGATGACCAATGCGGAAAACGCGACCCTTTACCTTTCCCAACCCGGCGCCGAGCGAGAGGTTGAATTCTTCCAGGATGACCCGTCGGAGGTTCGCTTCATCAAATCCGTCAGGCATCAAGACTGCGGTCAGCGAATTGCTGAATTCGCGCGGTTCCAGGCAAAGCAATTCGAGGCCCCAGGCTCGTACCGCCTGGCGAGTCGCCTCAGCGTGACGTCGGTGACGCCGGAATACATTCTCCAAGCCTTCTTCATACACCAGCATCGAGATCGACTCGCGCAGGCCATAAAGTAGGTTCGTCGCCGGAGTGTAAGGAAAAAAGCCACTCTTGTTGGCCTCGAGCATGTTTTCCCACGACCAGAAAGCGCGTGGCAGCCGAGCGAGCGTTGAAGCGGCGAGCGCCTTTTCACTGACAGCATTGAAACTCAGCCCTGGAGGGAGCATCAAGCCTTTCTGCGAACCCGCTACGGCAACGTCAACACCCCAGTCGTCCTGCCGGCAATCTATACTCGCCAGGGAAGATATTACGTCCACGATCAATAGCGCCGGATGCCTTGCCGAGTCTATCGCGCGCCGGACTTCGCCGATCTGACTGGTCACGCCGGTCGAGGTTTCGTTGTGCACGCACATCACGGCTTTGATCGCGTGACGTGCATCCTCAGTCAGCTTCGCCTCGACGACATTGGAATCCACTCCGTGTCGCCAATCGCCCGGTACAAGATCCACGACAAGTCCGAAGTTTTCGGCGATATTTCGCCACAGCGCCGCGAACTGACCCGTCTCAAACATCAACACGCGATCACCGGGCGACAAGGTGTTAACGATGGCGGCCTCCCAGGCTCCGGTACCGCTAGCCGGGTAGATGAAGACATGGCCCCGGCTTAGCTTGAAGATGGCCTTCATCCCTTCGAGGCAGTCGTGGCCGAGTCGAGCAAACTCCGCACTCCGATGATCAATAGTCGGGCGATCGATGGCCCGGAGGATGCGGTCGGGCACGTTTGTCGGCCCCGGAATTTGCAAAAAATGTCTGCCGGATCGGTAGCTAACGAGAGGACGATTCATATAACTCGAATTGCGGACAGTGGAAATCGGCGACATCCGGAGGAGGAGTAGGATGCACAAATCCGATCGAAAACAGTAGATCTGATTGCATGCAAAAATGCAAAAACATTTTAATGAAAGACATAAGCCTCTTGCTATGAATAGCTTAAGCCTACACAGAGCTTTCATAGATTGTATGCAATGCCCCCGGTAGCCTGGGACGCGCTGGAGGGGCGTTGCTTGCAACGCCCTTCGACCGACAGGCCGAAATGGCGCTAGGCTGTCTTAGACCGCCGCTACGCGGCTAGACTCCCGCCTTGACTATGATTATTCTATTGATTACTGGAAATACGGACACTATGCTCCAGCGAAACGGTCCCTGACAG
>JAFAJU010000284.1 GCA_019236035.1 Verrucomicrobiota bacterium
CCGGACTGGAATTTAGAATTTGCGCAAATTTGACCTTGTCTCTTAGCGGCGAAGCCGAGACAGAGGACAGCCCGACTCCGCAAGGCCTACGTCGCGGCCGCATACCTGTCGAGGCGCGCCATAGCTTACGAAGGCGGCCTAGGCTGAGCTTGCGAGGCCTAGGAACAAGTAACCCAAGACGTCGAGCGCTGAAGGCGCGGAAGATTGGACAGGCGGCACCGCCCTGCGGCCGCGACGTAAGCCTTGTGGAGTCGGGCTTTCCTCGGTCTCGGCTTCGCCGCTGTTTGCCGGCTAACAGATCGCTGTGGATTTTCAAGAGCGTACTGGATCAGTCTATCGAGCAATCCATATTAAACGCTATTTTGGACACCTGTGATTCCGTGGCCTCTTTTCCGTTCGAGATTACCCGGAACTGTGCGAAAACGGTTAACATATCCTATGATCTTTACCAAAGACCCCTTAGCTCAACAGTCCGCGGACTACACGGCCAAGGCCAGGGCGCTTGTGGCTGAAATGACGCTGGAGGAAAAGGCCTTGTTGCTATCCGGCGATGGCTGGTGGCATACCCACCCGGTTGAACGCTTGCAGATACCCGCCCTGTCGCTCTCTGATGGTCCGCACGGGCTTCGGAAAGTTGAGGGTGCCGGTCTTTCGACCAGCGTACCGGCGACTTGTTTTCCGACGGCTTCGGCGTTGGCTTCCTCTTGGGACACGGAGCTAGTGGGGCAAGTAGGCGCCGCTCTAGCCGAAGAATGCCAGGCGCATGATGTCCAGGTTCTGTTGGGACCGGGCGTCAACATGAAACGCTCGCCCTTAGCTGGCCGCAACTTCGAGTATTTCTCCGAAGACCCGCTCCTGGCGGGGAAAATGGGCGCCGCCTACATCCTGGGCGTGCAAAGTCAAGGCGTCGGCACCTCATTGAAGCATTACGCCGCCAATAACCAGGAGTTCGAACGGATGTCGACGAGCTCCAACCTGGACGAGCGCACCTTGCACGAACTCTACCTGCTCGCGTTTGAAATTGCCGTCAAAGAGGCCCAGCCCTGGTCGGTCATGGCAGCTTACAACCCGGTGAACCACGTGTACGCCACCGAAAACAGCTTCTTATTGCAAGATATTTTGCGCGCGAAATGGGGTTTTGAGGGGTTTGTGGTCTCCGACTGGGGAGCCGTTCATGACGGCGTGGCAGGTGTTAACGCCGGATTAAGTCTTGAGATGCCCGGCAGCGGCGGCTATCTCCGGAACAAAATCATTGCAGCGGTGCGTGCAGGGACACTCTCGCCCGCAAGACTCGACGAAGCAGTCGTGCCGTTGCTGACCGTGATACTGAAGGCCAAGGACCATAAGCGGTCTGGAGTCGCGTTTGACGCTGGGAGCCATGATGCGTTGGCCAGGCGGGCTGCCAGCGAAAGTCTGGTGTTGTTGAAGAATGCGGGTGGCCTCTTACCACTGGATTTCCGACGGATCAAAACAATCGCCTTGATTGGGGCATTTGCCAAAGCCCCGCGTTATCAGGGGTCCGGAAGTTCGCAAGTTAACCCGACCCGGATTTCTACGGCCTATGACGAACTGGTAAAGCTCATGGACCAGGATACCATAGTCCGCTACGCGGCGGGCTACACCAAAGAGGGAACTACCACCGAGGATTTAATCGAGGAGGCCCAGCTGCAAGCAAAAGCCGCTGAAGTGGCGATCGTGTTTGCCGGCTTGCCAAGCAACTATGAATGCGAAGGCCTTGATCGTTCTTCTCTGGAAATGCCCGCTGGTCATAATCAGTTGATCGCGGCGGTCAGTGTTGCCCAACCCAATGTAGCAGTTGTTCTAATGAACGGGTCGGCGGTGACGATGCCGTGGGCCGAGAAGGTCAAAGCGATTTTGGAAGCCTGGCTCAGCGGACAGGCGGGCGGAGGCGCCATCGCCGATGCGTTGGCCGGCCGGGTCAATCCTTCCGGGAAATTAGCAGAAACATTCCCGGTACGGATAGAAGACACTCCCTGCTTCCCGGATTTTCCTGCCCGAACTAAAGAGGCGAACTACGGGGAAGGGATCTTTATTGGCTACCGCTATTACGATGCCCGCAAGATTGCTCCTTTGTTCCCATTCGGGTTCGGCCTGAGTTATACGACATTTGCTTACTCAGAACTGAGGGTCGGCGCAACCGCCATCCGGGAAACGGATGGCGTGAACGTGGAACTGAAAGTCAAGAACACCGGTCCGGTGGCTGGTCAGGAGATAGTGCAGCTTTACGTCCATGAACAACGCTCCAATGTGGTGCGCCCGGAGAAGGAGTTGAAAGCGTTCGCGAAAGTCGCTCTGCGAGCCGGCGAAGAACGTACTGTGAGCTTCCAGTTGACGAAGCGCGACTTCGCCTACTACGACACATACCGTCATGATTGGATTGTCAATCCTGGTAAATTTGAAATTCTGGTCGGCAGTTCTTCTCAGAACCTGCCACTCGGACACACCCTTGAGGTGGAACTAACCAAACCGGATTGTGCGCCGCTGACTCGGTATTCACTGCTCAAAGACTTTGAGAATCATCCAAAAGGCAAGGCTTTTTATCCTCAACTGAAGGAAGCTTTCGGTCTAGGTAACCCTGACGAAGCTGACATGGCAACCAGGGCGTTCCTGGATGATATGCCGGTGTACAAGGTCTGCGCGTTTTCCGCAGGCCGGTTCACGGAGGAAATGCTGAGGGAGATTTTGAAAGAAGTCCAATGACCGTAGACGACCTATTCGAACGAATTTTACAAGTACACACCGGCGACACTAGTGCCTCTGTTGGCTGCAATCTTGACCCGGACCCTTGCCCGAATTGGTTCTGGCGATTGGAATGGCCGGATAGATTTACCCTCACTATGATTGACTTTTTTCTAGTTCAAGAGCTGGGCTTTAGCCCGGCTCTTTATAATAATTTAACACCCTACGCTGAGGGTAACCCAAATGTCACGCGCTACTATAAATGGCGCCCGTACTGTCCGGAACTTGGGAGCTATTATTCAAGTCACTGGCTTTTAGAGTGGGTTAGTGCAGCAACCGGAAGCGCCTATCAATTGCACCTTTTACAAGCCCCTCGTGATTCCGATATATGGATCTATTCCAAGTTTGACTTGGACATATTTTTAACTTGGGGTGACGAGGATCTGGACGGTGAGGACTGCCACTTTCTAGCGCCCAGTCTACCGCACTGGCGTGTATTAATTGATCGCATTATCCAAGCTGAAAGCGGACCGAAAGCGCACCAGGCGTCAGTATGAGAACATTGATTTTTACCATGCTGCTTTTCTTTGTATTTGCTGGTGTGTCGTCCAATGCATTTTCGCAGACGCAAGTTGAGCTGAGCGTCATCAAGAGGTTCTGAGCGCCGGCTTGCATAAAGCCTCTGCGCAAGCCCATGACGCCTTCTCCGGCTCGCGCTTCCCCGAGCCGGGATCACACGCTGAAAGAGTCACTAACCATCGCTATCAAGCCACACCAACGCGCAGATCCCTTGGCGGAAATTCGTTTCGAAGCGAATCTGCAAAATGCTGTCACCTACGCCTCCCGGGGATTAGCCAAGGAGGAGAAGGGAGATAGCGTGAAAAAGAATGCCCCAAATG